>CALBSU010000516.1 GCA_937967285.1 uncultured Acidobacteriota bacterium | reverse complement strand
TCGCTTCACCCGGGGCTATTTTCTGACGCCCGCTCCGCGGGCTGAGCAGTTACTTCTACTTTCTACTTTCTACTGAGTAAGCCGCATTCAACAATCTCGCCTCCTCGAAGTGGGGAGCGATCAGCTGGATTCCGACGGGCAGGTTGTCCTTCGTAGTTCCGCAGGGGACGCTGATCGCCGGAACGCCCGCCAGATTGATCGTTACCGTGTAGATGTCTCCCAGATACATTGCCAGCGGATCATCGGATTTCTCGCCGATCTTGAAAGGCGGGGTCGGCGCCGTGGGAGTGGCGATCAGATCGCATTTTTTGAAAGCCTCGGCGAAATCATTGACGAGCATGGAACGGACGCGCTGCGCCTTCTCGTAGTAGGCGTCGTAATAGCCGGATGAGAGGACGAAAGTCCCGAGCATGATCCGGCGTTTGACCTCGGCTCCGAACGCCTCATCGCGAGTCCGGCGATACATCTCGGTGAGCGTTCTCGATTCTTCGGAGCGGAAGCCGTAACGGACGCCGTCGAAGCGGGCCAGATTGGACGATGCTTCCGCGGTGGCGATGATGTAGTAGACGGCCACGGCATGCCTTGTATGCGGCAGGCTGACCTCGACGACGGATGCTCCGCGGTCCTGCATCGATGCGATCGCGGCCTCGACCTTCTCCCTGACTTCCGGATCCAGGCCGTCGCCGAAACATTCCGACGGAACTCCGATTCTGAGGCCCTTGATGTCTCCGGTCAGCGAAGCGAGGAAATCGGGGACCTCGACATTCGCAGAGGTTGAATCGTACCTGTCGTGTCCGGAGATGACCTGGAGCACGCGGGCCGTATCCCGGATGTTGCGGGCGAACGGGCCGATCTGATCGAGCGACGACGCGAAAGCGACCAGGCCGTAACGCGAGACTCTGCCGTAAGTCGGTTTGAGGCCGACCAGACCGCAGAACGATGCCGGCTGGCGGATCGATCCGCCGGTATCCGACCCGAGCGAGACCGGAACGTGCCCGGCCGCCACGGTAACGGCCGAACCGCCGGAACTGCCTCCCGGAACATACTCCTCATTCCACGGATTGCGAGCCGGGCCGAAAGCCGAATTCTCGGTCGAGCCTCCCATCGCGAACTCATCCATATTCGCCTTGCCGACGATGATCGCTCCGGCCTCTTCCAGGCGCCTGACGGCGGTTGCAGTGTACGGCGGGATGTAGTTGCCGAGAATCCGAGAGGCGCAGGTCGTCCGCAGCCCCTCCGTGCAGAGATTGTCCTTGACCGCGACGGGAATACCGGCCAGCGGCTTGACCGCCAGATCCGCCTTGATCCCGGCGTCCATCCCGGCCGCGCGCCTCTCGGCTCCGTCTCGATCGACAATCAGGTAAGCGTTGAGGCGCTCGTTATCCTTCTCGATACTGTCGAGCGCTGTCTTTGTTATCTCGCTCGGCGTCGCATCGCCGGCGGCATATAGTTTATGAATCTGATCGATCGTCAAGGATTGAACTCCGTAAAAACCAGCGTGGCGCCGTCTGGATCTGTATAGATGAATGCGAAATTCGCAAAGCGGCGCCCACAGGCGCCGCACTCCTAAATAACCCGCGGGACGAGAAAATGGCCGTCATCGTGATCTGGCGCCTGTTCGAGCGCTTTCTGCTGCCCGAGGCTGGGGCCGACGCCGTCATCGCGCGAGGCGTGCGAACTGCTCATATCTCCGGCGCTCTTGGGCTGCCACGGCCTGACCGCTGAGGTATCGAGCTCATTCAACTGGTCGATGTATTCGACGATCGCGGCAAGCTGAGACGAGAACTCCTGCTTCTCCTCTGCGGTCAGTTCAAGATTGGCCAGTCCGGCAATCTTATCGACCTCATCGTGTGTAATCGGCAAGCCTATTCTCCTTTTCGTTCAAGCGATCTGGCCGCGGCGCGCAGAAAGGTCTCGCGCAGGTGCTCATCCGGGATGGATTCCGCGGCGTTCCGCAGCTGTTCTTCGATTTCGATCGTATGGTGGAACTCGAATTCACGCTCATCGCCGCCGCGGGCGCCAAGCACCGTGGCGCGATCGACGCGGAACTCGATGAATGTCACGTACGCCCCGCGAAGCATCGAGTTGATCTTGAAGAGGTACTCACCGCTCATCTGCTCCATCTGCTTCTTCCATGTCTGATCGAGCACGGCGACGACCAGTTGCTTGCGATAGAGCCGGAACGGGACACATGCCTTCGAGACGCCCTCGCCGGCGGCCTTGCGCCAGGCTACCAGGACGGCCTGTTCGATGACATCCTCATCCTCTCCGGACATGCGGATGATCGTCGGTAAAATGCTCGTCCAGCTTTCCATATTCTCACCGCCCGGGAGCGCTCCCCTTCAAACTGTTGGCATGCTTGATCACCGGCCAGTACTTTGCGAAGTCGAAGTCGGGGCTGTTTTCGCGATCGTGACAGACCAGACAGCTCTCGTTCTTCGACGGCGTTTTGTAACCGCCGGCCTTCGGATCAGCTACGTGAGCCGCGCCCGGACCATGACAGGATTCGCACTGCACGTTGGCGTACTGCGGCGTGGCCTTAATGTTGACGAATCCTTCCTTCTGAAACCCGAGCGAGTGGCATCCCACGCAGGCGGCATCATAGACCCGTCGCCTCGTCTCGAGAGCGGCGAAGGCATTCGCGTGGAGCGATCCTTTCCAGGTCTCGTACTCGGAGACGTGACATTTGCCGCAGGTCTCGGAGAGCACGTAAGGCGAGGCGGCGTCCTTCGACTTCGCCAGCCAGGCCCGCGCCTCCTCCTCGGCCATTCGAGTCTGAACGGCATCTATCTCGCGCCGCGCCTTGAGAGTCATCCCGGCCATTCCGGGATGATCCGGGACCACCTCGTCCAGTTCGACGTAGCGGACGGTGAACCTGTCGACCATCCCTTCCCTGTCGGTGTAGAAACGCAGTTCACCGAGATGCTTCGTCTCTCTGGCGGCATAGACCACCAGCGCATTGTTGATCTGCCGCGGATCGGGAACCAGTCCGCGCTCCTCGGCATTAATAATGATGTCGAGATCGTCGTTCTGACGGGCCAGCCGGTTGACCATCGGCAGCGAGAGAAATCCGACCACAACGGTCACATCCGCCTTGTCGCGAACCTCAGCCAGCGCGGCTTTTGCGGCAGCCAGCGGGTCTTCGATCCTGAACCCGCTGCCGGCGATCTCACCCGCCCTGTCCTGCGGCGGCAGATCGCTGACGCCGATGAAGGCGATCCTGACCGGCCGCGAGAGCCGTTTCCCCGTCACGATCCTGATGACATACGGCGCCGGGGCGATGGTTGAGCCGTCCTCCGACCTGACGTTCGCTGAGATGATCGACGACCTGACCGGCTTTAAGGCCGCATCGGGCCGCAGCAGACGGCCGGCATAAGGCAGATCGAGCCAGGAAAGATTGACTACGTCGAGCCCCATCTCCTCGTTCGCGCGAACGATCCAGTCGTTCATCAGGATCGCGTCGTCCTTCAGCTTTCCGCCGTCGGCCGTCCGCTCGGCGCTGAAGATGTACCCCGCATCGACCTGCAGGACGGCCGCATCCGGGCTCCTTCGACGGAACGCGTCGATGTAGCCGGCCCGCCTGGCCACTCCGCCCAGCGGATGGATCGGGCAACCGCAGACCTCGAGGTTCCCGTGCACCGTCGACGAGTAGAAGATGACCAGCCCGTAACCGTCGTCCTTGTCGAGCCGGTCCGCCAGAGTACCCGTCGGAGCAGGTTTCTTCGCCAGCGCTTCACGCCCCTCGCGCTGCTTCCCGACCGGATCCTGTGCGATGACTCCGCTCCACGGGAACAGTTGCGCGCCCCCCGCGACGACGAAAAGAACGACTATGATCAGTGAAAGATTGCGCTTACCTTTAGGCATAAATACGACTCTGTGCTTAAATTGGGGCGTCCAACGAGACCACTAAGTTTAGTCAAAAAGGGAGTACGTCACAAGGCGGGCTTTTCCGCCGATCGATCGCCAATGCTGATTCTCGCTTCCGCTTCTCCACGACGGGCCGAACTGCTCAAAGCCGCCGGCATCGAATTCAATGTCCGTGTCGCCGATGTCGATGAGTCCATCCTGCCCGGCGAATCGCCGGCCGATTACGTGCTCAGACTCTCGATCGACAAGGCCCGCGCCGTCGCCCGCCCCGGCGAAATCGTCCTCGGAGCCGATACCACCGTCGTCATCGACGAGATCATCGCCGCCAAACCCGTCGATCTCGAGGACGCCCGAAGAATGCTTCGCGCTCTGAGCGGCAGATGGCATGAAGTTCTCACCGGCGTGACCATCGTCGCCGGCGATCAGACCATCTCAGGCGTCGAAACCACCCGCGTCAGCTTTATCGAAATGTCGGATTCGGAAATTGAATGGTATATCGGAACCGGAGAGCCGATGGACAAGGCCGGAGGTTACGGCATTCAGGGATTCGCCTCACGCTTCATCGACCGGATCGAAGGAAGCTACTCGAACGTCGTCGGCCTGCCTGTTGAAATGGTTTATCGGATGATTAAAGAAAGTAGAAAGTAGAAAGTAGAAAGTAGAAAGTAGAAAGTAGAAAGTAGGCACGCTTTTTCACCGTGCATGGTTGCAAATTTAACGATCTTTCGGAAAGTTTTCTTTCTACTTTCTACTTTCTACTTTCTACTCATTCAGAATATTCCGTTGAGCAGAAGCAGATGCCCCATCTTCTCTTTCTTGGTGATGAGGTATTTGTGAGCGGGTTCCTTGGTC
>CALBSU010000515.1 GCA_937967285.1 uncultured Acidobacteriota bacterium | reverse complement strand
GCAAATGGAGCGAATACAGACTGGAGTTCAACCGGCACGTGGTCGAGGACTGAAAAATTTATTCATTGCCGTCTCTCACGCTGCGAGTACGGTATCAGGTACGGCATTCGATGAGCAGTTTGAAATGTGCATTGCCTGAAAGGGTCAATACAGTTTTCCAGGCCCTCCTGTTTCGGTGTTATGGAGAAGTGAAATGAGTACTAAGCGATTTATTTTTGCAATACTGATCGTTTCGGGCATCACCGCCCTTTTTGCCTGCACAATGATTGCGTCGGTTCCTCAACAGTCGGTCATCACGATCGATCCCGCGACCACTTATCAGATGATCAACGGATGGGAGGCCACGAGCCAGGCAGGGCAGGATGAGTTGAAAGCCGTCTTCCCGTTCTACCAGTCAGACTTGTACGATAAAGCAGTCAACGACCTTGGAATCAACAGGCTGAGACTTGAGATCAGGAGCGGCGCCGAAAATCCCGTCGACTATTTTCAGCGATGGCAGTCCGGCCAGATTTCGGAAGAGCAGTACAAACCGCGCCGATACGAAATCATCAACGATAATAATGACCCGAACATACTGGACCCGAACGGCATCCACTTCACAGAGATGGACTCGGCAATCGACAAGGTTGTTGTTCCGATCAGGCAACTTGTCGCTGCCCGGGGAGAGAAGCTCTATGTCAACCTGAACTATGTCGACTTCGGACAGTCAGCCTTCGAGCACAGAGACAATCCTGAGGAATACGCAGAGTTCATGCAGGCCGTCTTCCAGCATATCAAGGGCAAGTACGGATGGGTTCCGGACGGCATTGAGATAGTGCTGGAGAACGACAATGCCAGATGGAACGGCACGCAGATCGGGCAGGTCATTGTCGCGACAGGCAACCGGCTCCGTGCAGCCGGTTTCAATCCGGAATTCATCGGCCCATCAAGCACCGACATCAGAAATGCGATCACATCGTTCGACGAGATGGTCAAGGTGCCGGGCATATCGGATTATCTCTCCGAGTTTTCATATCACCGTTACGGTGGCGTCAACGATGACAACATAAAGGCGATCGGCTTTCGGACTATCCAGAACAATGTAACATCAGCCCATTTGGAATTGATCGGGGCGACCTATTTCGATCTCTTCAGCGATCTTTCACTGGGAAGGAATTCATCCTGGGCCCAGTTCACGATCGCATGGGTGTCGAGTCAGTCAGGCGACGACGGCGCGCATTACTTCATCGTCAATGACAGCAACCCGTCGACTCCGGTTGTCGTATACGGACAGCGGACGAAGTTTCTGCGTCAGGTCTTCAAATTCGTCAGAAAAGGTGCAATCAGGATCGGCGCGACAGCGGACAATAACAGTTACCAGCCGCTGGCGTTCATCAACGCCGACTGCAGCCAGGTCGTGGCGGTTAAGGCGGACACAGCCGGCTCCTTCACGATCAACGGGCTGCCGGCCGGAACCTACGGCATCAAATACTCGACCGGCGCTGAGTTCGATGTCAACCTGCCCGACACGACGATCACGGCCGGTCAGCCTTTGACGACAGCCATCCCCGGATCGGGAGTGATTACCGTTTACGGCAGGAACGCTCTCTGCACCCCTGGGACGACGGTATCAGCCGCCACCTACCGGATCGAAGAGATGGCTGCGGGATCGATCGCCGCGACATTCGGCACCGGTCTCGCCGGCTCGACTGTGATCGCCGAATCGACGCCGCTGCCGACCACTCTCGGCGGGACGACCGTCACGATCATCGACAGACTGGGGATCTCGAGAAAGGCTCCTCTCTTCTTCGTCTCACCGAATCAGATCAATCTGGCCATCCCCGAAGGAACCCCACCCGGACAGGCGGTTATGAGGATTGAGAATCAGTCCGGAGTCGTCGCTTCCGGTCTGCTCAATATCGCCAAGGTGGCGCCGGGCTTTTTCACGGCCGACAGCAGCGGAGCCGGACTGCCGGCCGCCAATATCTTTCGCATCAGAAGCAACGGGGAACAGGTCTACGAGCCGGTCGTCAAGTTCGATGAATCGACCAACAAGATCGTCGCCGTCCCGGTCGATCTGAGCAATTCTGCCGATCAGGTTTTTCTGATCCTTTATGGGACAGGCATCAGGAAAAGAATGTCCCTGGCGACAGTCTCGGCAACGATCGGCGGCACGCCGGTCATGGTCGAATACGCCCAGCCGCAGGGGACTTTTGTCGGCCTCGATCAGGTGGCAGTCCGGCTCCCGAGCCAGCTAGCCGGTTCCGGGAATGTCGCTGTCAACGTACTCATCGATGGTAAACCCAGTAATACGACGAATCTGGTCATCAAGTGAGCCCCGCGGTTACCAAAGGTGAATGAACATCTGCACGCCCTGAAAGCATATAACGGCATCCCGGTTCTGATTATCGGCGCCTCGGGTTTCATCGGCCGATGGGTCGCGCGTCACCTCGAACTGGCCGGCGCCGAAACGACGCTCGCGGTTCGTGATCAAACAAGCGCCGCCGAAATCTTCGGCCGTTACGGAATCCACGGCCGCGTGATCCGTCTCGATCTGCTTGAACGCGACCTGCTGAAGAAAACGATGGTCGATATCAAGCCGGCAATCGTCTTCAATCTGGCCGGTTACGGAGTAGACAGATCGGAACGGGACGAAACTACCGCTTATCATATTAATAAGCGCACAATCGAGGAGCTTTGCGAATCGATCGACAGTTATGAATACCCGGACTGGCCCGGGCGCAGAATTGTCCATGCCGGATCAGCCCTCGAATACGGAATTGCATCGGGTGATCTGAACGAAATGACTGAGCCGGCGCCGACAACGCTCTACGGTCGATCGAAGCTCGCCGGCACGCGGGCTCTGGCCGACATCAGCAGGCAAAATAATATCCAGTCGGTGACCGCAAGGCTTTTCACGATCTACGGCCCCGGCGAACATCCGGGCCGACTTCTGCCCGCGCTGATCGAAACGGCTGCCACCCGCAAACCGATCGATCTGACCGACGGCCGGCAGCTTCGCGATTTCACATACGTCGAGGACGCTGCGGAAGGAATGCTCCGGCTGGGAATGACCAGCGGCCCTCCCGGCGAAATCGTCAACCTCGCGACCGGCAGACTGACCGCGGTCCGGGAATTCGTCAGATCCGCTGCGGAGATCCTCAATCTTCCGGATCAACTGCTGCGAATCGGCGCTCTGCCGACCCGTACCGAAGAGATGAACCACGATCCCGTATCAGTGGAACATCTGAAAAAACTGACTGGATGGTCGCCGCATACCAGCGTTGCCGAAGGTATCCGTCGCACGATCGATCTGATGACATCGCTGAATTGTCCGAATGACGGTCACTGAAAATCGAACAACCATTGGCGCCGCTTATCTGATCGATCGCTTCGGCATTGGTCGCGAATGTCTCATAGAAAACGGAGCAGATTGAGTTATGAATGACGCATCAACTCCCGACCTGTCGCTTGTCATGCCCTGTTACAACGAGGAAGCGATCATCGGCTATTCGATCCCGCGCCTGCTGTCAGCATTTGAAAAAGCCGGTTATCGGCTGGAACTGATTGCTGTCGACAACGGCTCGTCCGACAGGACCGGTGAGATGATCCTTCATATGGCTTCCGAAAATCCGGCCGTCGTCTATCATCGCGTTGAGAAGAATCAGGGCTACGGGAACGGCATTCTGTCCGGGATACCGTTATGCACCGGCCGCTGGGCAGGGATGATTCCGGCGGACGGGCAGGTCGATGCCGAGGATGTGGTCCGGTTGTTCGATGCGGCAGTCGCCGGCGGCGGAAACGTTCTGGCGAAAGTCCGGCGCCGGTTTCGGCTGGACGGCTTGAACAGAAAGGTCGTCTCGATCGCCTACAACATGATGGTTCAGATGCTCTGGCCGGGGCTGGGATCGATAGACGTTAACGGCTCGCCCAAAATCATGCCGCGCGAGCTGCTGTTCAATCTCAATCTGAAATCGAAGAACTGGCTGCTCGATCCTGAACTGGTGATCAAATCACATTATCTCGGCGTCAGAATCATAGAATTCAACGTCTTTGGCCGTATGCGCGGCAACGGGCTTTCTCACGTGCGTGCCGAAACCTGCTGGGAGTTTTTCACCGCCCTGCTCGCTTTTCGCTTCTCAAAACGCTGGAGAACTGAGCTCAGGATTCCAGATCCGACTACAGAATACGCCGCCTCAAACCTTGCTCAGGAGCGAAGCATCGATAACCTCAGGTAAGAGGTTTCACTTCATCGCCTCAGTCAGCTCTGCATTCTTTACCATAATGTTGCGCAGAATATTACAGTTCATATGTCTGGCGAGTTCCCTGTGCCTTGTGGGATGGGCGCTGTACGACCCTCGATTCAGGAATCCTGAAGGAGTTGCTACAGGTTCATTATGCCTTCCGATATCGATAGCGTTATCACTTCTCGTCCTCGCGACAGGATTGAGGCGCGAATGGTCTGCGGCGGCGGCATGGTTTGCCCTTGCCATGATCGGACAGGCAGCGGCACTCCAAATGATCCTGGCGGGTCAGGGCGTCAACTACCAACATTACCGCCCACTGCGTGACCTGGCTACAATGGTTCCGGTCTCACTGGCGATCTTCATCGCGCACTGCCTGATTGTGTCATCAGGCGCATGGTTTCACCGGCGCTCACTCAGAGCAACA
>CALBSU010000514.1 GCA_937967285.1 uncultured Acidobacteriota bacterium | reverse complement strand
CTCGGCGCCAACGAGCGCGTCAGGCTTGGCGTCATCGGGACCGGCAATCGCGGCGGCGATGTCATGAGCTGGTTCCAGAAGGAATCCGATGCCGAGGTGGTCGCGCTCTGCGACTGCTACGACCGGAATCTCAACGAAGCTCATCAGAAGACCGAAGGCAAGGCGAAGACCTACACCGATTACCGGAAGCTGCTCGAATCGAAGGATGTCGATGCGGTGCTGATCGCCACGCCCGATCCGTGGCACGCCAAAATGTCGATCGACTCCTGCGATGCGGGCAAGGACATCTACGTCGAAAAGCCGCTGACTTTTACAATCGAGGAAGGGCACGCGATCATCAAGGCCGTCAGGAGCAGCAAGCGAATCATGCAGGTCGGCCTGCAGCAGCGCAGCGGAGAGCATTTCAAGGAGGCCAAACGCGAATTCTTCGAATCGGGCAAGATCGGCAAGATAACCATGGTCCGGACGTGGTGGCATGGGAACACCTACCATCTGCGCAAGCCGAACTTCAAGGACCAGCCGGCGGGGCTCGACTGGAAGGCGTTTCTCGGTCCGGTCAAATACCGGCCGTTCGACGCGCATCAGTTCTACAACTGGCGCGCCTATCTCGACTTCGGCGGCGGGCAGATCACGGATCTCTTCACGCACTGGATCGACGTCGTCCACTGGTTCACCGGCGAGGACCTGCCCGTGACGGCCAATGCCGCCGGCGGAGTCTTCGCATACAACGACGGCCGGACGGCTCCCGACACGATCGCGATCCAGCTCGAGTATCCGAGCAACTGGCTGGCCACCTTCGAGGCCACGCTCGCACCGGGCGCGCGCGGCGCCTCGATCGAGTTCATGGGCACGGGCGGACGCCTGCAGATCGACCGCGGCGGATATACCTTCCAGGAGCAGACGCCGCGCCGTCAGGCTCCCAAGGATCCCGTGGTTTACCGAAACTCCAAATCGCTCGAACAGCAGCACGTCCGCAACTTCCTCGACTGCGTCAAATCCCGCGCGGTCCCGAATTCGGACGTCGTCAGCGGGCATCGCTCGGCGGTCGCCTCGCACCTCGGCAAGAACGCCTATCTCGAAAAACGGCGCATCACCTTCAAGCCCGAGAGCGAGAAATCGCACGTTCTCTAGTGATGGAGTGCGGCGCCCGCGGGCGCCGCTGTATTAAAGCGGAGCGCACGCGCTCCGCACTCCGAAATAGATGGATTGCAGAATAGTCCTGGTTCGCCCGCGCGATCCGAACAACATAGGCGCGGCGGCGCGGGCGATGAAGAACTTCGGATTCAGCGATCTGGCGGTCGTCGCGCCCTACCCGCCGACCTGGGAAGAGGTCGCATCGGCCGTCAATGCCGAAGATGTCATTCGTTCGGCGCGCATCGTCGAGTCGCTGGCAGAGGCGGTCGAGGACCGGACCCTGGTCGTCGGAACGGTCGATCCGTCGCGCGTCAGTGACCCGCCGTTTACCCCCGCGGATCTCTCCCGGCTGATCAATGATGAGCCCGGCCACAGAATCGCACTAGTCTTCGGTTCCGAGAAGCACGGCCTGACCAATGATCATCTCAGCCATTGCCACCGGACCATGAGCATTCCGACACGGCCCGACTGCCCGTCGATGAACCTCGGGCAGGCCGTCGCCGTCTGCTGCTACGAACTGTCCTCGATTCAACCCCTCACGGATGCCCCGACTGTGCAGCTCGATCCGGCCCCGGCCGGGAAGATCGAGATGGCGGTCGAACTGGCACTCGACGTTCTGCACAAATCAGGATACATTCTGCCCGGCAAAGAAAACGAACTAAGACTGAGACTAAGAAGGAGACTGCTTCGCATCGCTCTGACACAGAGCGATGTAGATCGCCTGAGCGGGGCTTTGCGGAAAATTGGCCATTCGCTGAAGCGAGACTGAAGAAAAGCGGAGCGCACGCGCTCCGCACTCAAAATATGACTGAACCAGCAAACAAAGTTATCTATTCGATGGTCGGGGTCAGCAAGTATTACGACAAGAAAGCTGTCCTCAAGGATATCTACCTCGGTTATTTCTACGGCGCGAAGATCGGAGTGCTCGGCCTGAACGGCTCGGGCAAGAGCTCGCTGCTGCGGATTCTGGCCGGCGTGGACAAGGACTTTCAGGGCGAGGTCGCGCTCTCGCCGGGATATTCGATCGGATATCTCGAGCAGGAACCGGCCCTCGACGATTCGAAGACGGTCCGTCAGATCGTCGAGGAGGGCGCTCAGGAACTGGTCGATCTGCTCAAGGAGTTCGACGAGATCAACGGGAAGTTCGCCGAGCCGATGACCGATGACGAGATGAACAAACTGCTCGAGCGGCAGGGCGAGGTCCAGGACCGCCTCGATGCGCTCGGCGGGTGGGACCTCGACAGCCGGCTCGAGATGGCCATGGACGCTCTGCGCTGTCCGCCGGGAGAGACGCAGATCAAGGTGCTCTCGGGCGGCGAGAAGCGGCGCGTCGCGCTCTGCCGGCTGCTGCTCAAACAGCCGGACATCCTGCTGCTCGACGAACCGACCAACCATCTGGATGCCGAGACCGTCGGCTGGCTCGAACAGCACCTCCAGAAATATCCCGGAACCGTCATAGCAGTCACTCACGACCGTTACTTTCTGGACAATGTGGCCGGATGGATCCTCGAACTCGACCGCGGCCAGGGCATCCCCTGGCAGGGCAACTATTCCTCCTGGCTCGATCAGAAGCGGCAGCGCCTCGAGAAGGAGGAGAAGTCCGAAAGCCAGCGCCAGAAGACGCTGCAGCGCGAACTGGAATGGATCCGCATGGCGCCGAAGGCCCGTCACGCCAAGAGCAAGGCGCGCATCAAGGCCTATGAATCGCTGCTCGGCCAGGAGGCGGAGAAGCGGTCCGAGGAGCTCGAAATCTACATCCCGCCAGGGCCGCGGCTCGGAGACCTGGTCATCGAGGCCGAGAACGTGAGCAAGGGGTATGGCGACCGGCTGCTCTTCGAGGGGCTGACCTTCAAGCTGCCGCCGGGCGGCATCGTCGGGGTGATCGGTCCCAACGGCGCGGGCAAGACGACGCTCTTCAGGCTGATCACCGGGCAGGAACAGCCCGACGGCGGATCCTTCCGCACCGGACCCACCGTTCGCCTGGCTTACGTCGATCAGAGCCGCGACACGCTCGATCCGAACAAGAACATCTGGGAGGAGATCACCGGCGGCACCGACACGATTCAGATCGGCAACCGCCAGGTCAACTCGAGGGCCTACGTCGCACGGTTCAACTTTTCAGGCTCCGATCAGCAGAAGAAGGTGGGCGCACTTTCCGGCGGCGAGCGCAACCGCGTTCACCTGGCCAGGATGCTCAGGTCCGAGGCCAACGTGCTGCTGCTCGACGAGCCGACCAACGATCTCGACGTCAACACCATGCGCGCGCTCGAAGAGGCGCTCGAGAATTTCGCCGGCTGCGCCGTCGTCATCAGCCACGATCGCTGGTTTCTCGACCGCATCGCCACACACATTCTGGCATTCGAGGGCGACAGCCGCGTGGTCTGGTTCGACGGCAATTACTCCGAATACGATGCCGACCGCAGGCAGCGTCTCGGCGCGGATGCCGACCAGCCGCACCGAATTAAATACCGCCAATTGACGCGCGACTGACAGCGTCAGGGTTTCCGCTATCTTTCGGGACTATTGATTTATACCTGAATCTCAGGTACCATCGTCTTTAATTTCGAGGTGGGCTTGCGCCCACCTTTTTTATCAGACCTTGTCCCTGGCAAAGAATCAGCCTGAAAACACAGGTCGAAGGAGTTATTCGGGTGGAGCTCGATCCGAAGATCAGAGAGATCATCGAGCGCGTGACGGAGCGTGATGGCCTGGAACTGGTTCACGCTGAGCTGACCGGCGGCCGTAACGCAGTTCTGCGGATCCTGATCGACAAGCCTGGGGGCGTGACCATCGATGACTGCTCGGATGTCAGTCAGAGAGTCAGCCTGATTCTGGATGTCGAGGACCTGATCCCGCATCAGTACGTGCTCGAGGTGGCATCGCCGGGACTCGATCGAGGGCTCTACAAGGAGTCGGATTACGAACGGTTCGCGGGGCTCCCGGCTCATGTCAGGATCTCAGAACCGGTCGAGGGACAGCGAAATTTTCACGGCAGACTGATCGGACTGGACCGCGAGGGTGAGATCGCCGCGATCCTGGAAGAGCAAACTGGCAGGCGGCACCGGTTGCCGCTATCGAAGATAATCAAGGCTAATGTCGAGATTGAACCGTAAATAAAAGAAGATGAACCAGTTAAGTTCCATCGCACAGAATATCGAGATTCTCAGCAAAGAGAAGAACATCGACATCAACGTCATCATCGGCGCGATCGAGGATGCGGTGGTCACCGCCTCGCGCAAGCAGTTCAAGACCGGTGAGGACCTCCACGCCCGGTACAACAGGGACAACGGCACCATCGAACTCTACGCCGTCAAGGTGGTGGTCGACGAGGTGGCCGATCCGGCTCGCGAGATGACAGTCGAGGAGGCCAACGCCGAGGTCGGCGAAGGCGCCGAGCCGGGCGACATGCTCGAACTTCCGCGGGCGATGGAGGGGCTCGGGCGTATCGCCGCTCAGACCGCCAAGCAGATCATTCTGCAGAAGGTCCGCGAAGCCGAGCGCAACAACATATACGAGGAATATATCGGCAAGGTCGGCGAGCTGATCAACGGCTTCGTCAAGCGGTTCGAGGGCGGCAAGGTGATCGTCGATATCGGCAACGGCATCGAGGCCGTCATGCCAAAGTCGCAGCAGTCGCGGGCCGAGACATTCACCCAGGGCGAACGGATCCGCGTCGTCATCCATGACGTCAATCGCGAGGCCAAGGGGCCGCAGATCGAGGTCTCGAGGACGAGCCCCGAACTGCTCAAGCGCCTCTTCGAGATGGAAGTGCCCGAGATCTACGATCAAACCGTCAACATCAAGGCCGCTGTCCGCGAGCCCGGCGAGCGAGCCAAGATCGCGGTCGTATCGAATGAACGCGACGTCGATCCGGTCGGCGCCTGCGTCGGCATGAAGGGCTCGCGCGTTCAGTCGATCATTCGCGAACTGCGCGGAGAGAAGATCGATATCATCGAGTGGTCCGAGGACCCGGCGATCTTCGCAGCCAATGCGCTCTCGCCCGCCAAGGTGAGCAAGGTCACGGTGCTCGATTTCGAGGACAAGAAGCTCCAGGTGACCGTCGAAAACGAACAGCAGAGCCTGGCTATCGGCAAGCGCGGACAGAACGTCCGGCTGGCCGCCAAACTGGTCGGCTGGGATATCGACATCCGGAGCGAGGAGGAGATGAAGCGCGAGATCGCCTCCCAGATGGAGCAGATGATCACCGCCGCCGTCGTTCCGCTCTCCTCGATCGAGGGCATCTCGCCCAGCGATTCCGAGGCGCTCGCCGAACACGGCATCGAGACCATCGAGCAACTGGCCGCCGCCTCGCTCGACGAAATCTCCGAATGGCTCGACCTCAGTATCGATGACGCTCAGGACCTCCTCGAAATGGCCAACGCCATCACCGAGGCCAGACGCGCCCGTACTGAAGACGGCGAGAGCGAGGACGATCAGCCGGCCGAAGAGACGGAAGAGTCGGCGGAAGAGCCGGCGGAAGAGCCGGCGGAAGAATCCGGCGAAGAGGCTGGCGAAGAGTCCGGCGCTGATGAGCCGGAAGAAGAAGTTGATCAGGCGGATCAGGAGTCGCAGCCTGAGGAGGATGATGAAATGAAAACAGAGCCGAGCGATCCGGACGGGGAAGTTCAGGCATGACACCCGGATATCGCGACAATAACGGAATCCGCGGCTTGAATCGAAATTTCGGGAGGCTGATGTGATGATCATTCTGCTGTAGGACGCGAAGAGCTGAAAAAGCGACGCCGGCAGATAATGAGCACGCCTCAGCTCGATTCCGGATGATATTGACGGCGTCGTCTTTTTTGAAAGGTATCAATGGGCAAGGTTAGAATTTACGATTTAGCAAAGGAATTAAAGCTGGAGAGCAAGAAGGTCATTGAAGATGCTCGCCGGATGGGGATTGATGTGAGTGTTCCCTCAAACTCGCTGGACGAGAATATCGCGGCGAAGATCCGAGAGATGTACTATCCCAAGAAGGAGCCCGCAGCGGCTCCGCGGGTCGCGCGATTGATCAAGCATCAGCCGTCGGCTGATGAGCATCACGAAGAGGAAGCGGCAGCGCCCGCCGTCACCGTCGAGCCCGCAGTTGAGCCGGAACCGGTGGCAACGGCTTCCGCTGCGCCCGAAGCGGCCCCGGTCGAGGAGAAGGCTGTCGAACAGCCCGCCGAGCCGAAAACCCGCCTGCGCAAGCTCGCTGCACCGGCTGCTCCGAAACCCGAGCAGAAGGAAGAAGAACCGGAAGAAGTGGAAGCCGCCCCGGTCGAGGTCGTTGAGACCGCGCCGGCGCCGGTCGAGGAGGCGCCCGCCGTCGAGGCCCCGCCCGAACCCGTCAAGCCGAAACCGGAAGTTGAGAAATCCGCCACCGGGACCAAGGTCATCAAGCTGGCGACGCCTCTCAAGCCGATGCCCAAGCCGTCCCCGACCGTCGCCCGGCGAGTGGTCGAGAAGGAGCCGGCCAAGCCTGCCCGTGAGGGAGCCGCCAAGGACCCGCGCGACAAGGGAGTCCACCTGCTGCCGTCGGGCGCACAGCAACGGACCGTCTATATTCCTCCCCGCGACTCCCGTCCGAAGGGAAGGCACCAGCAGCGGAAGGACCGCGACAAGGACAAAGAGGCAGTGCAGAAGGTTCTTCCGCGCCGCCAGGCCGCCGTCGCGCAGGCTCCGGCCAAGGCCATCCCCAAGGACCTCAAGCCGCTCCGCATGGTCGAGGGCAGCACCGTCAGGGAGTTCGCCGAAAGCATCGACGCCAAACCGCGCGACATCGTGACGCAACTGATGCAGCGCGGAGTTATGGCGACCATCAATCAGACGATCAACAACGACACTGCGATTGAGATCGGCAGGGAGTACGGTTTCGATATCTCCTTCGGCGAGTTCGAGGACATGACCGTCGAATCCGAATTCGAGATCACTCCCGAGGCGATGGACGACACCGATCCGCGCGCCCCTGTCGTCACCGTCATGGGCCACGTCGATCACGGAAAGACGAGCCTGCTCGACGCTATCCGCGAGGCCCGCGTGGCCGAGGGCGAAGCCGGCGGCATCACGCAGCACATCGGCGCCTATTCGGTCCAGGTGCCGAATCCCGACAACCGTTCGGAGAGGCGCCGGGTCGTCTTCCTCGACACGCCCGGTCACGAGGCGTTCACGATGATGCGCGCCCGCGGAGCCAAAGTCACCGATATCGTCGTACTGGTTGTTGCCGCCGACGACGGGGTCATGCCCCAGACGATCGAGGCCATCGAGCACGCCAAGGCTGCCGAAGTGCCGATCGTCGTGGCGATCAACAAGATCGACAAGCCGGATGCCAATCCCGACCGCGTCAAGAAGGAACTCGGCGATCGCGGCCTGCTCTGGGATGGCTGGGGCGGCGATACCACGATGGTCGAGGTCTCCGCCAAGAAGCACCAGAATATCGACGGCCTGCTGGAGATGATCCTGCTCACCGCGGACATCCTCGATCTCAAGGCCAATCCCAAGCGCAAGGCGACCGGGACGGTCCTCGAAGCCAAGCTCGACCGCGGCCGCGGCGCCGTTGCCACGGTTCTCGTTCAGAACGGAACGCTTCGCATCGGAGAGCCGTTCATCATCGGGAACTACTTCGGCAAGGTCCGCGCCCTGATGGACGATCGCGGCGAACGCATCCTGGAGTCGGGACCGGCCACGCCGGTCGAGGTCCTCGGACTCGAGGGAGTGCCCGCCGCGGGCGACCAGTTGCTGGTCGTCTCCGACGTGGCCAAGGCCCAGCAGATCGCACAGTTCCGACAGACCAAGGCTCGTGTCACCGCCCTCGCGCGCAGCGCCGCGCGCGGTCTCGACCAGCTCGCCCAGCAGATGGAGTCAGGCGAGGTCAAGGAACTGCTCGTTATCCTCAAGGCCGACGTCCAGGGCTCCGTCGAGGTGCTCAAGGACACGCTGATGAAGCTCTCGACCGAAAAGGTCAAGGTGCGCATCATCCGCTCCGGAGTCGGCGCAATCACCGAATCCGATGTGCTGCTGGCCAGCGCGTCCAATGCCACTTCCGCCAACGCTGCCACGGCCATCATCGGCTTCAACGTCAGACCGGAATCGCGCGCCGAGGAGATCGCCCGTCAGGAAGAGGTCGATATCCGGCTCCATTCCGTCATCTACAAGGTCGAGGAAGAGATCCGCAACGCGATGCTCGGCCTGCTCGACGCCACTCTCAAGGAGGTCGTCATCGGCAAGGCTGAGGTCCGCGACGTCATCCGCGTTCCCAAGGTCGGCTCGGTCGCCGGCTGCATGGTGATCAACGGATCGATCAAACGCGGCGCCTATGCGCGACTGATCCGCGATAACGTCGTCATCTACGAAAACCAGCTCGGCAGCCTCAGGCGGTTCAAGGATGACGTCTCGGAAGTCCAGCAGGGCTTCGAATGCGGTATCACCATCGAACGCTTCAACGATTACAAGGTGGGAGACATCATCGAAGCGTACATAACCGAGAAGGTCGCTCCCACCCGTCTGGATTGATCGGACGGATCGGGAGACTGCTCGCAGATGAATTACAGGGCTCACAGACTGGCCGAGGAACTGAAGAACGAGATCAGCATGATCATCGCGCAGGACGTGCGCGATCCACGCGTCGGCCTCACCACCATCACGAGGGTCGAAGTGAGTCCCGATCTGAGACACGCCAGAGTCTACGTCAGCATTTTCGGGTCGCAGGAAGAGAAGATTCGAACGCTGCAGGCTCTCGCCGCCGCCACACCGTTCATCCGAAAACAGGTCGGCGCGCGGATAAGGCTTCGTCACACTCCGGAGTTGCTCTTCAGCTACGATGACGCCGTCGAATACGGCGACCGGATGGCGCAGCTGATCGACGAAATCAAAAAGGAGTTACCTGAGTGACCATGATCATTCGGCCCCGGATTCACTCTCGCCCCTTCCCCTTCAGGCGGCGTGCCGAGATCATGGTCTGACATCGAATTATGCTAGGCCAAGTAATCGAGCTGATCGAGAAGCACGAACGTTTTGCAATAACTTCGCATATCCGGCCTGACGGCGACAGTCTCGGGTCTTCCCTCGCGCTGTGCTGGATCCTGAAGGGACTCAAGAAGGATGCCGAAGTTATCATGTGCGACCATGTCCCGCTGGCCTACTCGAAACTGCCGGGCGCGGAACTGGTCAGGGTCGTTCCCGACATCGACCGCGAGTATGACGCCGTATTCGTCATCGAATGCAGCGACGTGACCCGGCCCGGTCTGCCGAGCCTCGAAAACCAGTTCGTCGTCAATATCGACCACCACTCGACGACGGCGCTCTTCGGAGATCTGAACTGGATAGATTCGACGGCGGCGGCGGTTGGAGAGATGATCTTCAATCTGGCCAAGGCGATCGGTTCGAGGATCACATCCGAGATCGCCAGTTGCGTTTATGCCGCGCTCCTGACCGATACCGGATCCTTCCATTTCTCGAACACCACCGAGCGGACATTCAAGATCGCCAGCGAACTGGTCAAATACGGCGCTCAGCCGGCCAAGCTGTCCCAGGCGATCTTCTACAGTTATCCCTATGCCAAAATCCTGCTCGTCGGCTCGGTCCTCTCGACGCTGCAGCGCGACGAAACCGGCCGGATCGCCTGGATCACCATGACGCGCGACGCGATGCTCGAATCCGGCGCGACCGAGGACGATTCGGACGGAATCATCAATTACCCTCTGACCGTCGGCGATGTCGAGGCCGTGGCCTTCTTCCGCGAACTCCCCGACTCGACCTACCGGATCAGCCTCCGCTCGAAGAATCGAGTCAATGTCGCTCGCGTGGCCGAGATGTTCGGCGGCGGAGGTCACTGCAACGCAGCCGGTTTCACGATTCAGGCCGACTTCGACGAACTCAGCAGGGATGTGATCAGTAAGCTCCGAGATGCCGTTCACTCCGCGCCCGCCCTCAACGGACGCGAGATCAAGCCGCGTTGAGGCTCGATTAATCGCGATCCGCGCCCGTTACGGCGGAATAATCGTCTCCCAGTTCCCTCAGCAGCCAGACCTTGGCGAATTTCCAGTCGCGCTTGAGCGTGCTCACTGATATGCCGAGAGTCTCGGCCGCCTCCGCTTCGTTCATTCCGAGGTAGTATTTCAATTCAACCACCGAGGCTATCCGCGGATACTCTTTCTTCAGCTTTGACATTGCAATATCCACAGCGATCACATACTCGGGTGAGAGCCGCGACCTGTTAAACTCATTCTCGACGGGCGGGCCGTGCCGTTGAGCATCCCTTTTATCGGCGAGCCGGCGCCTCGCATGATCGACCAGAATTCGACGCATCTGAGATGCTGCGATTCCGAAGAAATGCGAGCGATTCTCGATACTGATCGCCTTTTCATTGAAGAGTTTAATAAATACTTCGTTGACGAGCGCTGTCGGCTGAAGAGTATGAGAGGGGCGTTCTTTCTGCAGGTAGCCCCCCGCCATCTTTCGCAGCTCGGAATAGACGATGGGGATCAGTCTCTCCTGTGCGTTCCGATCGCCGTTGAGGGCTTCTTGTAATAGCTCGGTCAGATTTACCATGAGCATCAAAATTCGTAGTCTGATAAAGAAACTAACACGCGGGTGGTCTGTTTTTCCATGATTTTACGCATGTCTTGACGAAAGAGGTCCGGAATCAGACTGAATGTTGAACGACCAGCAGAAAAAGCGAGTCAGGGATGTTTTCGAGATCGTCGCCGAGGGGGAATCGGATGACCGGATGCGCCTGCTCGATGAGACCTGTCAGGGCGATGAAGAGGTGCGCCGGCAGGTTGAGGAATTGCTCGGTCTGCTCCCGAAAGCCGGCGAATTTCTTGAAACGCCGGCAATGTCCGATCCCGAGATCTTCCGTGAGATCGCAGGATCGCTGGCTCAGGGCCGACGGATCGGGAATTACGAGATTCTCGAAGAGATCGGGCACGGAGGTATGGGCGCCGTCTTTCTGGCCGTTCGGGCGGATGAGGATTTCCGGAATCAAGTGGCGATCAAGCTGGTCTGGCCGATATTCGACAATCAGGAGGTCATCAGCAGATTCAGACAGGAACGCCGGATTCTGGCAGATCTCAGTCACCAGAATATCGCCCATCTGATCGATGGAGGCACGACAGAGGAAGGGTGGCCGTACCTCGTGATGGAGTACATCGACGGAGTGCCGATCACCAGGTACTGTGATCGCCTGTCTCTCTCCGTCACCGATCGGCTGAAACTGTTCCGACAGGTCTG
>CALBSU010000513.1 GCA_937967285.1 uncultured Acidobacteriota bacterium | reverse complement strand
CGCTTCACCCGGGGCTATTTTCTGACGCCCGCTCCGCGGGCTGAGCAGTTACAAATTTGCAACCATGCGCACGCTGCTTGCGTGATCACTTTCTACTTTCTACTTTCTACTTTTTACTTGAACTCCCCGGCCTTTGAGCGATAAAGTAAGGCTTCCTCCCCGACCCCGCGTGGCGACGAAGTAAGAGAACCCCGTAAGTCGCCGTAAATTCCATCTCAGACAGGCAATATCGCTGGCTCGAAGTTCGCGTATTTGCGGCTTTGCGCGGCACATCTCCCTGAAATTCAGACTGGTGACACAATGAGACGGTGGAGAGACATAATTCTGGCGGCGGCTGCGGTGTTGTCGTTTTCGCTGATCGTGGCGAGGTGGGTGCTGCCCGTGATGGGGTTGGCGGGCGTGGAAGGGGATCTGGTGCAGCCACTGGCGCGGAGCATGCCGGCGCTGGTGACGATCTTCACCCTGACCGTCTTCGCGCTGGGACTGATCATGCACCGGCAGGGGCGAGCGGCCGGCGCCAACGTTCACCGTCTTGCGGATGAGGCGGGGCGGTGGGATGCGGAGCCGGTGATCGACGATCTGAGTGTGCACGTCGAAGATGAGGCGGGCGAGGATGAATCGTCCTGGGTTCTGGATGAGATCTTCGAAACCGGCCAGCCGATCGATGTTTTGCCGGAAGAACTGATCGAAGACGTCGAAACCGGGATGCCATCGACAAAGGAAGATTCATCGCGCGTATCTGTCGGTGAAAACAGCCGCATAACCGGCGACGGCAATCAGGGCACGTCGGTTATCGATCGAACCTCGAATCCGTTTGAGCGGGCCCGGCCGCATCAGTTGCCGCCGGTTCTGCCCGAGTTTTCAGGGCGCAGGTTCGAGCAGACAGAGTTGCTGGCGGCGCATACGCGCGGGAATGTCCGGATTCTGGCGCTGCTGGGAATGGGCGGAGTAGGGAAAACGACGCTGGCCGTGAGAGTGGCTCACACGCTGGCGCCGGAGTTCCCGGATGCGCGGATCTATGTCGATCTGCGCGGAGCGGGGGCGCTGCCGCTGCCGGTCGCCGATGCGCAGGCGATGATCATCAGGGCGTTTCTGCCGGCGGCGAGATTACCGGAGAACGAGGCCGATTTGAGCGGCATGTACAAATCTGTCCTCTCCGGCAAGCGTATTCTGCTGCTGCTCGACAATGCTTCCGGCGTGCAGCAGATACTTCCGCTGCTGCCGTCAGGAGACTCCCTGACGATCGTCACATCGCGTCACGATATCGAAATGAAGGATTGCTTCAGCCGTCGGCTGGATGTGCTGCCGGGGGCGGAGGCGCGCGAGATGCTGCGCCGGACGATGCCGGGCGCCGGCGACCATTCGGTCAGGCTGACGGAGCTCTGCGGACGGCTGCCGCTGGCGATTCGGCTCGCCGCCGGAGCGGTGGCCGGCACGCCTGATCTGCCTGTCGAATCGTATGTCGAGAAGCTGGAGCGCCTTCAGAAGTCGGGTCGCGTGCTGAGGCCGATCGATGCGGTGATCGAGACCAGTTACGAACTGCTCGGCGATGAACTGAAGAGGATGTGGCGCTCGCTCGGCGTCTTCACCGACAGTTTCGATCTGGCCGCGGCCGCTTCGCTGTGGCAGGTCAATCCGGCGCGCGCATCGGCGCTGATGGACCGTCTGCTGACCTTCAATCTGGTCGAGCGGAATAATTTATCCCGGAGATTCAGGCTCCACGATCTGATGTCGAGGTTCGCCGACGATCGTTTGACGGACGCCGAGCGTTCGAGGGCTCTTTACCGGCACTCGCGACATTATCAGAGCGTTCTGCACGAGGCCGATGCGCTCTACGAGCAGGGCGGAGACAATCTAAAACAGGGACTGGATCTGGTCGATCTGGAATGGCACAACATCCAGGCCGGGCAGACGTGGGCGGCCATGCGGTCTGAGAACGACCGCGCGGCATGCGAGCTGTGCAATTCGTTTCCCGACGCGGGCCGGTTCGTGCTCGACCTGCGCCAGCATCCGCGGGAGCGCATCCGCTGGAGCGAGGCGGCGCTGGCGGCGTCTAAGATCCTCAGGCGGCGCAAGTCGACCGCTCGTCATCTGGCCGCGCTCGGGGCATCCTATTCGAGCCTCAGCGAGATCGAACAGTCGATCCGATGCTACGAGCAGGCGCTCGATCTGGCGCGGGCGATACCCGACCGGCCCGGCGAGGCAGACGCTCTGAGCGGCCTCGGGACGGTCTTTTTCAACTGCGGCGATTTCGACCGGGCGCGCGAGTATCACAACTCGATGCTGGAAATCGCGCGCCGGACGGCGGACAAAAGACGGGAAGCGGTCGGACTCGGCTACCTCGCCGAGACGATCCTCGCCGTCGGCGAAGCCGGAAACGCGCGCGCGATCTTCGAGCATCAGCTCAAGGTGGCGCGCAGGCTCGGCGACAGGCGGACCGAGAGCTTCGCGCTCGGCGGACTCGGCCTTGCGAATCTGACTCTCGGCGACCCGCGCAAGGCGCTCGATCTGGTCAACCAGCAACTGACCATCACTCGCGAGATCGGCGACCGGCGGGGGGAGGCCGCGGCCCTCTCCTGCATCGGCAACGCGGCAGCGTCGCTCAGCCTGCATCATCAGGCGATCAAGAGCCTCGAACAGGCCCTTTCGATCGCCAGAGAGATCGTCGACAGGCGGAACGAAGCGGCGGCTCTGGGCGGTCTCGGGACGGCATATTTTCTCAACGGCGATGTCGATGTGGCGCTGCAGTTCTTCGAGCAGCAGCTCAGCCTGGCGCGTGAAACCGGTGACCGGCGCGCAGAGGCCATGGCCATGATCGGGATGGGCGAAGCCTGCAATGCCGATGATGACGCCGAACGCGCCGCCGAACTGCTCCGCGAGGCGCTGACCATCGCGCGCCGTTCCGGCGATGTCCTAGGTCAGGCCGACTCGCTCTTCGTTCTCTCACAGTCGCTCGACAGGCTGGGCGACCGGAATCAGGCGATTCAGCACGCACGGATGGCGCTGGAATTGTTCGAGTTCGTCGATCACCCGAAAGCCGGCACCGCCCGCAGACTGCTCATCGAATGGACCGCGAGGGCCGTGGCGGTCTGAGTAGTCCAGTTTCCAGTTTCCAGTTTCCAGTTTCCAGTTTCCAGTTTCCAGTTTCCAG
>CALBSU010000512.1 GCA_937967285.1 uncultured Acidobacteriota bacterium | reverse complement strand
ATCCGGTCTCGAACGCCCCGCTCTCCGGATTCAACTCCCCGAAGAGCAGCGTCCCGATCGCTCCCAGGCCATGGCCCGCCAGCCAGCTCGTGAGCGCCGGCAGCACATCCCCATCGAGCCAGCCATTGACGGCATTGTAAGGGGTCGCCAGACTGAGCCCGAAAAACTGGTTCAACAGCCTCGCGAATTCGGTGTAGAGAAAAACGGCCAGTCCCGCCGCCAGCAGCGCGTAGGCCGCTTTCAGCGAGCGGCTCTCGCCGGCATCCTGCAGTATGCCCGGGAGGACCTTCTTGTACCTCGCAACGCTCTCGTCAAGAAAGCCGTTGCGCAGCTCGTCCAGCCTGCCGCCCAGCGCTCTCATCGACATCCGCAGATTCCGCTTGAGTCCTTCTCGCAGGTCATCGGACAATTCGAGCGTCTCCTCGACCGCTTCCCTCAAACCGCCGTCACGCGTCTGCAACCACTCGATCGAAAGCTGCGCAGGCATCCCTGACCGATCCACCGCCTCGAAGATTCCGCTCAGATCGCCTGAATTCCCTTCCCTCCCGCCGCTTCTCATCAGCCGCTGCCGCCGCTCCGCCAGCGGATCGCTCGGCACTTTCGCCTTCGACAGCGTCTTGAAGAGCTGGTAAAGCCCCTCGCCCTCCGTCGCCACCGTCTCCAGCACCGGTATACCGAAAAGCTCGCTCAGCGCCTTTGCGTCGATCTCGATGTTGCGGCTCCGCGCTTCGTCCATCAGATTCAACACCAGCACCATCGGCACACCGAACTCCACCAGCTGACTCGTGATCAGCAGCGTCCGACGCAGATTCTTCGCGTCCGCGACCTGCACGATCAACTCCGGCCTCCCGCCCAGCAGCATGTCCCGCGTCACCCGCTCGTCCTCAGACTGCGGAACCAGCGAATTCACTCCCGGCGTGTCGATCACCTCGTACGTCACGCCGCCATACCTCATCGTCCCGCGCGAAACCTCGACCGTCGTCCCCGGATAGTTCGAAACCGTCACATACTTGCCCGTCAAATACCCGAAGATCACCGACTTGCCGACATTCGGATTGCCGACCAGCAGTATCCGCGGCGCCGCCGCCTCAACCCCCTCCAGCGCCCCGCCCCTCTTCTTTATCTCAGCTTCCCTGATCGCTGCCGTCATATCTGTCACTCTCTCTTTAAATTAACCTGCTATTTTACTCTCTCGCTCATTATTTACCCATACCTCTCCCGGATCATACTTAATCGCCTATCTCAACCGGATTGTCAAACAATTTTGCAATTCATTTTCAATTAAATCAATAAAGAATGATGTGGAGGGATTTAATTTCTGACGCCGAGAGGCGGGGGAAGTTTTCTGCGGACGACTGAGGTGAGCTTATTGAGTTCCGGGATGCGAAGAATTGAGGCGGTGATGTAGAAGGCGACGAGGCCGGCCAGGATAGTCAGTCCGACATTGAAGACACGCTGGAGGAGCGACTGAAGGCCGAAGAGATCCCGGAGAAAGTTGCTGAGCAGGAAGCAGAGAGCTCCCATGACGCTCGATGCGATCGAGACCTTGAGGAAGGTGACGGCGAGGCTGCGTCCTTCCATGCCGCCGAGTTTGCGGCGGAGGAAGAAGAAGAGGAGGAGGAAATTTCCGATGGCGACGGCGGAGATCGAGAGCGCGAGTCCGCGGTGGCCGATCCTGAGGTAATTGACAGTCAGGTTCGCGACGGCGTAATTGGTGACGATCGAGACGAGGCTGGCGATCATGGGGATGCGCGTATCCTTGAGCGCATAGAACGACGGCGCGAGGACGCGGACGGCGGAATAGGCGGTCAGTCCGATGGCGTTGTAGCTGAGGGCGATGGCCGTCTGTTCGGTATCGAAGGCATCGAAGCGGCCGCGTTCGAAGATCAGTGAGATGATCGGCCGGCTGAGAACGATCAGGCCGACTGCCGACGGTATCGTCAGCAGAAAGGTCAGACGCAGTGACGAGGCGATCGTTCGGCGGAAATCGTCCAGGTTATCGAGCGCGGCGGCGCGCGAGGCGACCGGCAGGGTGGCGGTCGAGATGGCGACGCCGAAGATGCCGATCGGCAGGTAGATCAGCCTGAAGGCATACGAGAGCCACGAGACCGGCCCTTCGCCGAGACCGGATGCGAACTTGGTGTTGACGAAGACGTTGACCTGGAGCGCGGCCGATCCGATGATCGCCGGAGCCATCAGGCGGATGACCTGACGCACGCCTTCATCGCGGAAGCTGAGTATCGGCTGCCATCTGAAGCCGACCGAGCGGAGGCTCGGGACCTGAATCAGCCATTGGAGCATGCCGCCGGCAAGGGTGCCGATCGCCATCCCGATGATGGCCCGCGAAATCCCCGACGAATCCGCGGGGCGGCCCTGGAAGACAGCCAGAATGTAGTCGGGCGAGAGGAGATAGGCGCAGGCCAGTCCGCCGATGATCGAACCGACGTTGAACATGGTGGAGGCGGAGGCCGGAACGCCGTAACGGTCCTTCGTGTTGAGGATTCCCATCGCCACAGCCGCCAGCGAAACCATGAGCAGAAACGGAAACATGATCCGCGTCATGGTCACTGCCAGATCGTAGGTCTCCGCGGCGGTCGCCGATCCGGACTGGTACTTCGCCGGATCGATAAGCAGGTTGACGACCTCGGGCGCGAAGACGATGCCGGCCACGACGATCGTCGTGATGACCAGGAAGAGCCCGTTGCTGACCAGGTTGGCCAGTCGCCAGGCGGCGCGCTCGCCCTCCTTCGCGATCTTCTGCGAGAAGGTCGTCACGAAGGCCGCCGAGAGCGCTCCTTCGGCGAACAGATCGCGCAGCAGATTCGGAACGCGAAACGCGATGATGAACGCATCCATCGCGAATCCGGCGCCGAAGAAGGTGGCGAAGACCTGCTCCCTGACCAGTCCCAGAATCCGGCTGCCCATGACCGCAATGCTGACGATGCCCGCCGATCGCGCGATGCTGCGCTGCGGGCCCTTCGAGTCTGCCTCTTTTTTCACCTCATCGGCCATGTGGAATTCCAGCGATGCTCATTCCGAATTCGTGACCAGCAGCAGCATGATCGATTTCTGGGTATGGAGACGATTTTCCGCCTGGTCATAGACGATCGAGCACGCGCTGTCGATGACGTTGGCATCGACCTCGTCCCCGCGGTGAGCCGGCAGACAGTGCATGAAGAACGCCCCCTTGGCCGCCGATTTCATCAGTTTGCGGGTGACCCGGAAGGACGAGAATATCTCGCGGCGACGCTCGGTCTCGGCCTCGAAGCCCATCGATGCCCAGACGTCGGTGTAGACCGCCTGCGCTCCGTCGACGGCCTCGAACGGATCGTTGACCACGACGATGCTGCCGCCCGTCCTGCGCGCATCCTTCCTCGCCTGCTTGAGAACCCCCGCGTCAGGTTCGTACCCTTTCGGCGTGCCGATGCGGATGTGCGCCCCGAGTTTCGCGGCGCCGAAGATCAGAGAATGGCAGGTGTTGTTTCCGTCGCCGACGTAGGCGACGCGGAAACCTTTCAGATCGGGCCCGACCTTTTCACTCAGCGTGAAGTAATCGGTCAGCCCCTGGCAGGGGTGAGAAAACTCAGACAGCCCGTTGATCACCGGGACCGAGGAATGCGCCGCCAGCTCGATCACCGTCTCGTGACTGTAAACGCGAGCGACCAGACAATCGACCCACCGCTCGAGGTTGAGCGCCATGTCCTTGACCGATTCGCGTTCTCCGAGCCGCACATTCTGATGGTCGAGGTAGACGCACGAGGCGCCCATCTGCGTCGCTCCGAGATCGAACGTGACTCGAGTGCGCAGACTGGGCTTCTCGAAGATCAGCGCCACGCTGCGCCCCTGCAGCGCCTCGCCGTACTTCCGCGGATCGGCCTTGAGATCCGCCGCCGTCTCGAAGATCTTCACAACCTCGCGAGAGGTCAGGTCATTGATCGTGATCAGGTCCTTTAGTGCCAATGGCTTCTCCATTCAGGTCGGTTTACAGAAAATAGTCGGGAATTATAGTTAAGACGCGCCCCCGCGGCAAACCGGCTAACGTCGCTGGACCAGCCAGAGCCCCGTCAGCATAAAGACCAGACCCGCCAGCCTCGACGGCGTCATCAGCCTTTGAGACAGGCCGAGCATGCCGTAATGATCGAGGATCAGCGCGCCGATCAACTGGCCCGTGATGATCGCCGATGAGTAGCCGGCCGCTCCGGTCCGCGGCACCATCAGCACTCCTGAGATCACCAGCGAGCTGCCGATCAGCCCTCCCAGCCACGCCCAGAGCGGAGCCTGCGCCGCCCCCTTGAGATCTCCCGGCTGGTTGTAAAGCGTCGAGATAGAGAGCATCAGCAGCAGCGCCGCCGCCCCGACACAGAAGTTGATCAGTGCGCTGTAGAGCGGATTGATGACGAAAACGCGCATCTTCGCGTTCATCGCCGCCTGTGCCGGAACCAGCGCTCCGATCACCAGCGCGAGACCTATCAGGAGAAATTTCACGAATCGACCTCCGTTGAGAGAAAAGTTTCCAGTTTCCAGTTGCCAGTTTCCAGTAAACCCGATTAATTTAGGTTCGCATGGTTGCGGATTTAACTGATTTCATGATCCGACCAATATTAACTGGAAACTGGAAACTGGAAACTGGAAACTGGAAACTGGAAACTGGAAACTGG
>CALBSU010000511.1 GCA_937967285.1 uncultured Acidobacteriota bacterium | reverse complement strand
ATACACCAGATATTCAAAATGGACGGGGATGAGCTGGGACGACATCAGTCTCGAGGAGCTGATGGAAGCGCTCTCGGACTATCTGCTGCAGAGCGGGTTCGAGTCGCAGTTCCGGCGGCCGGGTCGCAGGCGATCGCGGGATGACGATTTCGATGATTTCGATCCCGAGGATGCGCTCGAAGCCTTGAGGCGAGCGATCAGGCAGGCGCTGAGGGATTCCGGTCTGCTCGACAGGGAACAGTACGACCAGCTCTTCGACGAGCAGGGGAATGCCCGCGACGAGCGGCTCGATGAGATGATCGACAGGCTGATCGAGCGGCTGCTGCAGGAAGGCTACCTGAACATGGAGGGCGGGGAGGAAGAAGGCGAGGAGGGCGAGGACGGCCGGTCCCGCTTTGCGCGGTACCGTCAGCGACAGGGCGAGGGGAAGACAGATGAGTATCGCAAGCCGAACATCAAATTCCACGTCACCGAGAAGGGGATAGATTTTCTCGGCTACAAGACGCTCAGGAACCTGATGGCGAGCTTCGGAAAATCCTCGCTCGGGCGTCATGACACGAAGTATCTTTCGACAGGCGTCGAGGCATACGAAAGTTCGAAGCCGTACGAATTCGGCGACTCGCTCAATCTGGACGTCAACGCGACGCTGCTCAACGCGATCGGGCGCGAGGGGCTGGGTGTGCCGCTCAATCTGGATTACAGCGATCTGATGGTGCGGCAGTCGGAGTATCAGTCGTCGTGCGCGACGGTGCTCATGCTCGACTGTTCGCATTCGATGATCCTGTACGGCGAGGACAGGTTCACGCCGGCAAAGCGTGTTGCGCTGGCGCTGGCGCATCTGATCCGGACGCAGTATCCGGGCGACAGCATGCGGATGGTCCTCTTTCACGACGGTGCCGAGGAGGTGCCGCTGGCGACGATAGCCGGGCTGCAGGTCGGGCCGTACCATACCAACACGTGCGAGGGGCTCAAGCTGGCGCGCCGGATACTGATGTCGCAGCGCAAGGACATGCGCCAGATCATCATGATCACGGACGGCAAGCCGTCGGCGCTTTTTGTCGAGGAGGATGCGATGCGGCATCCTCACAGTCCGAGAAGAAAGGGCGATGGCGGACGCCGGCTCTACAAGAATTCGATGGGGCTCGATCCGATGATCGTCGACGCCACGCTGGCAGAGGCGGCGGAGTGCCGCAGATCGGGCATCATCGTCAATACCTTTATGCTGACGGATGACTACTATCTGGTCGAATTCGTCAAGCGACTGACAGAGATCGCGCACGGCAAGGCATACTTCACGACCAGTCTGAAGCTCGGCGAGTATGTCATGATGGATTTCATCAGGCGCCGGACCAGCCGTGTCAGGTGATCTTTTCGGGGAGAAGGATGTCGGGACGTTTATTCATTGCCGCTTTGTGGATGCTGATGTTTCTCTGTCTCTCGACGGCTGAGGGACAGACCGGTTCGCGGCATGCCGCCGTCAAATCAGCCATGGAAAGGGGCGATTACGCGCCCGCCGAACGCTCGTTGCGCGAGATGGCGCGCAGCTCCCCGCGCGAGTTCGCGCTCAATAATTACGATTATCTGCTGGCGCGGCTGCTCGATCAGCGCGGAGCTCGTGACGAGGCGGCGACATGGTTTCGTCGCGTCGTCGATCGCAAGTCGATACTTGCGGGGTACGCGCTGTGGCATCTGGCGGAGATCGCCCGGGGGCAGGGCGGCGGAGCCGAGGAGCAGCGTCTGCTGAGGGAGATGATCGAGCGGTATCCCGACCATCTGTTGATCGAGCGGGCTACCGAGCGTCTGGGCGACAGTTGTTTCAGAGATCGCCGCTACGACGAAGCGATCCAGGCGCTGAGATCGCTCAACGGCCCGCGGCGCGACGCGCTGGCCCGCATCGGCGAGGCGCAGCTCGAACTGAAGCAGGTCGACTCCGCCAGGGCGTCGTTCAATGCCGTCCTGCTTTCGAATCAGATGGACGATCCGTCGCTGCGCGCAATCCGCGGTCTCGACAGGCTGGATGAGTCGGCCGCGGTCCCGGAAGAAGACCGGCTCCGCCGCGCGCGGATCTACCAGTTCAACCGCTTCTTCGCCTCAGCGCGCAGGCACTGGAGCGCGATCATTCGGGACTATCCGAACTCTGCCAACCGTCGCGAAGCGCTCTTTCAACTCGGGCGCGGCTACTTCCTCGAGGATAAGTTCGCCGAGGCGGCGAAGTGGTACTCGCAGGTCGCTCAGGAGTTCCCGAAGACTGAGGATGGCGAACTCGGATTCTATTACGTCGGCCATTGCCACCAGTACCGCGATCAGACCGATCAGGCGATCGCCCGTTACGAGGAGTTTCTGCGGAGCTATCCTGCCAGCAAATACGTCGGATATGCGTATCTCAATGCGATCGACACGCTGAGGTCCGCGGGAAGGAATGCTGAGGCGTTGAAATGGGCACGGCGCGCCGAGTCCGAACTGAAGGAGCCCTTCTTCACCGTCACGGGGCTCTTCAACCAGGTCAGGATCCATCTGAGTCAGGGAAAATACGACGAGGCGCTGGAAGCGCTCGGCAGATTGAGGGCGCGAAACCTGAATGTCCGCGGATTGAGCGCTACGACCAATCCCCCGGAGGTCGATTTCCTGCGGGCTTACAGCTTCGAGCAGATGGGAAGATACAACGAGGCGATCGCCGAATATCTGAAGCTCGGAGAGTCGCGGAACGGCGCTGAAGGATACTACGGTCGCAGGGCCTCGGAGAGGCTGGTCGGATTGGGAACGAACCCGCGCGCTTCGGCTCTGGTCGCCGCTCAGAGGGACAGGTTTCAGGCCGAGGCGCGTTCCTCCGCGGCCCGAAAACAGTATCAGGCGGCAAAGTACGCCGCCAGTCAGGCGCTCAGATTCAAGCTCAGTGAAACTGTGCGAGCCGAGATGCTGAGGATACTCCGCTCGTCGTATTCGGCTCTGCGCGGTTACAGTCTGCCGGCCCTCAACGTCGCATCGATCGCCAGGCAGAGGCATCTGACCGCGGGAGAACAGGCCCCGACCGCGACCGACCATCAGACGCTCGCCTCGGAGCTGCTCTTCCTCGGCCTCGACGACGAGGGCTCGCTCGAGCTGGTCGAGACTAAACCCTCCGTCCAGACTCTCGCTGCAGTCTGCGCCGGCGGGAACTGCGCAAATCGCACGCTTCGGTATTCCGAGCCGATTCTCAACGGGCTGCCGGCGGACTATCGGCCCGAATTGCTGCCGCGTCCGTGGGCTGAGATCTTCTATCCCATGCCGTATCGGGGGCTGCTCGAGCAGCTCGCC
>CALBSU010000510.1 GCA_937967285.1 uncultured Acidobacteriota bacterium | reverse complement strand
CCCTCTGCGCCTCTGCGTTAAAAATGATTCAGGTTACACGGTATTCAGGATGCGACGCCATTTTTACTTCGGGCGGACTATCTCGACAGAGCAGTTGGAGCGCGTGGCGACCGCGGACGAGACGCTGCCGAGCAGTATCCGATCGAGCAGCCCGAGCCTCTCGGCGCCGACGAAGATGCAATCGGCCTTCCAGGACTCGACCTCCTCGACCAGAATCCTCTTCGGATCGCCCTGGATCTTGACGCTGTCGACCTCAAATCCTTTGGCGAGGATCGCCTCGGTGGCTCGCCTCAGGTTCTGGTTGCCCTGTTCCCGCTCCTCGTCGATCCATTCCGTCAGCGGACCGACCAGATTCTCGGAAGTCGAGACCGGCAGCGCGAAATCGGCATTGATCAGCCTGAACTGCGTCCCGGCCGGCCAGGTTCGGTCAACGGCGGCCTCGATCGCCAGAGCGGAACCGGGCGATCCGTCGACTCCGATCGCGACACGGATTGGATCGCCGGCTCGTTCCTCGTTGTAACGTCCCAACCGGACGGAATATCTCGAGTGCGTCATCACCTTCTGCGAGACGCTGCCGAGGATCCACCGGCCGAGCGTCGAATGGCCGCTCGGCCCGACGACGATCAGGTGCGGCTTGAACTCATCGGCTTTCTCAAGAATGACGGTCGCCGGCGATCCGATCCGCGCGTCAGAGTCGATCTTCCATCCCGGAAAATCGACCGCCAGATGCTTGGCCGCTGCCTGCGAGAGCAGGACGGCCTCCTCGCTCGGACTCGGACTTCCCTCGCTCAGATGCATGTCCACTCCGCCGTAACTCGTCGGCACAGGAATCCACTGCTCGACCACCGTCATGACCACAGCTTCAACATCCGAAGGCAGACCAGCCCGACGCAGATCGTCAAGCGCGGCTTCGGAACTGCTCGATCCGTCATACGCAACCAGTACCCTCATTTTTTCAGACATATCCTCCTCCTTTTCATGTCACGAAACCGCCGGGAAATCCAAATGAAACTCCAACCTTACCTGAGCAGATAAAACAATCCGGAAAACAATCTCCATAATAACCGAGCCGCAGACTCCCCTCACCGAAATCTGCGGCTCCGAACGAACAGTCCAGCTCAACCGATCCGTCGATCGGAAAGCCGACTCTTATTTGATCGCCACTTCGACCTGTTTGGCCTTCGCCTCCTCGCGTTTCGGCAATGTCAGATTGAGCATGCCATCCTTGAACTCAGCCTTGATGTTGGCGGCATCGACATAGTTCGGCAGCGTGAAGCTGCGCATGAACTCGCCATATGCCCTCTCGACGCGATGGAAATTCTCGCGCTTGACCTCCTCCTCGAACTTCCTCTCGCCTTTCAGCATCAGAACATTGTTCTCGATGGTCACCTTGACATCCTCGCGCTTGACTCCCGGCAACTCCGCCCTGATCGTGATCGAATTGTCATTCTCGAAGACGTCGCATGCCGGCGCCCAGGTTGCCAGCGACATCGCTTCCTCGCCCTCCGGCCAGAACCCCACGTTCTCGCCGAACAGCCTGTTCAGCCTCCGCTGGAAATCACGGAACGGATCGATGGCGATCTCCTTCATCACTTTAGCAGGCGCTAATGCTGTACCTTTCAACATGACTATTCACCTCCTCTCAGTCATTAAAAGGTTCAGGAAATGAGCCGTCACCCGCCGTTTCGACCAATCGGCGCAGGGTTGAGCGTGAACTCAACGCCCGATGTTTCTCGATGCTCGAATGATCGTTCAGCGGATTCCGGCTTTTCCAATTAAATAAAGGCAAAATTCGTGCCGTTCAGGACAGGCTTTAAATGGCCGGAATACCGATTCCGGTTGTTTTCAAAGAGCCTCGCGTGTGTTATTTGACGCACCGTTTGCGCAAGATTGCGCAATCATTCTGCTGTTATCTGCGTCTGAGCAGCCAGCCGATGACGGCACCGAGGCCGAGACCGACTCCGAAGGTGATGGCGACCGATTCGAGCGGCTGCTTCTTGATGCGATATTCCGTCTCGTCGATCATGTCCTCGGCCGCGAGACGCCCGCGATGCAGTGCGCGACGCGCGGTCTCGACGCCATCATCCATCACTTTGGCCGCTTTCTCCTTGATCTTCGCCGCCTCCGCGCCGACCTGCGCGAACTGTTCGTTCCCCGCGTCGATCGCTTTTCTGACGGCGTCCTCATTGTTCCTGATGACATCCTTCACTGTTCCGATCATAATTCACCCTCCTTTTAGATATGCGACCGGCATCGATCGCAATACCACTAAATATAGATGCAAAACCGATGCCGAAACTGTCATGCGGATTTTCAAGAGCTGACATCAGGTCTAACGGCGGCGCCGGTGAAAATGTTCGCGAAACACCCGGCAGGATTTGAATTCAATTAAATGTGCCTTATCATCCGGGGATATTTCACGAACAAGGGGAGCGTCGATGACTGAAGATTCCGGCAGGAAACGTGCGGTTCAGTTGGCGGGGAGGCTCGTCTCACTGGATGTCTTTCGCGGGCTGACGATCGCGGGAATGGTACTGGTCAACAATCCCGGCACCTGGGACGCGGTCTACGGGCCGCTGCAGCATGCCGCCTGGGACGGGTGGACGCCGACCGATCTGGTCTTCCCGTTCTTCGTCTTCATCGTCGGAACGGCGATCCCGCTGGCATTTCAGAAGCGTGTGGCGATGGGAGGAAGCAAGCGGGATCTCTACGTCAAGATCCTGCGCCGATCGGCGCTGATCTTCCTGATCGGCCTGATCCTGAACGGTTTTCCGTACCAGTGGATGACGCCCTCGGAGCTGCGGATTCCGGGAGTGCTCCAGCGGATCGCGCTCTGCTATCTCTTCGCCTCGATCATCTACCTGACGACATCGCTGCGCGGACAGATCGTGACCGCCGCCGGCCTGCTGCTCTTCTACTGGATAATCATGAAGACGATCGCTGCGCCGGGATTCGCGGCCGGCGATCTGTCCATGGAAGGGAGCCTGGCGTCGTGGCTCGACCGGACGCTGCTCGCCGGACACACCTACAAGCCGCAGTACGATCCCGAAGGCATCCTGAGCACGATCCCCGCCATCTCGACCTGTCTGGCCGGAGTGCTCACCGGGCGCTGGCTGCAAGCGGACCGCGAGCCGCTCGAGAAGGCCGTCGGGATGTTCGGAGCCGGCCTGCTCTGCATCATCGCCGGGTGGTTCTGGAACTTCCTCTTCCCGATCAACAAGGCCCTCTGGAGCAGTTCGTATGTCGTCTTCACGGCCGGAATGGCATTGCAGACGCTGGCCTTCTGTTACTGGACGGTCGATATCAAGGGGTGCAAAGGTTGGGCGAAGCCGTTCATCATCTTCGGCGTCAATGCGCTGGCGCTTTATGCGCTCTCGAGCATCTTCGCCGATCTGCTGACCATCATCCCGGCGGGCGGAGACAATCTGAAGGACTGGATCTACGGGACGATCTTCGCCTCGTGGCTGTCGCCGCTTAACGCCTCGCTCGCTTTTGCGATATGCTATGTACTGCTCTGGCTCGGAGCGATGACAGTCCTCTATCGGAGACGGATCTTCATCAAGGTGTAGAATAATCATCCACAAAGTTCACAAAGAGACACAAAGCCGAACTAAGTGCATTCCGGATGCAATTTGTGGATCATCAAAGATTTCAGTGACAATAATCTCGAAGGAAGCGTGAAATGAAAAGATTCGCCACACTCTCCGCCGTCGTCTGCTTCGGACTTCTGGCGATGTCCGTCGCTCACCTGACCGGTCGGACCCAGTCACGCCCGTTCAGCCGACCGCTGCCCGAGCAGGACGTCAAACGCCTCAACGAGCCGTTCGTCGGCGTGACGACCGACGGCAAGGCGATTCCGGGCCTCTTCGCCATCAAATCGACCGGCGTCTCGACCAGACCCGTCAGGATCGCCGCCGAGAAGTTCATCGCCGGCCTCAACGACGAGCAGAAGAAGCGGACGCTCTATCCGGTCGATGATCAGGAATGGCGCAGATGGGACAACCGCCACTTCGCGCCGCGCCAGGGAGTCGGCTTCGAGGAGATGTCGGAATCGCAACGCGAGCTGGCCTTCGCGCTCTTCCGCTCCGGCCTCAGCGCCAAAGGTCTCAAGAAAACGCAGGACATCATGAAGCTCAACGGGACGCTCGCCGAGCTGACCAACAATACGACCGAGTACGGCGAATGGCGTTACTGGGTGACGATTATGGGCACTCCGTCCGATACCGAGCCGTGGGGCTGGCAGCTCGACGGCCACCACGTCATCATCAACTACTTCATTCTCGGCGATCAGGTGGTCATGACCCCGGTCTTCATGGGATCTGAACCAATCCGCGCCGAATCCGGCAAGTTCAAGGGAACGGTCGTCATGCAGGACGAGCAGGACAAAGCAATCTCATTCTTCCAGACCCTGACTCAGCAGGAGCAGGCATCGGCCACGATCAAAAGCGAAAAAGGTCCGTCGCAGAACCTCTCAGAGGCATACAAGGATAACCTTGTGCTGGATTACGCCGGGTTGCAGGTCAAAACGCTCGACGCCCGCCAGAAGAAGGCTCTGCTGACTTTGATCGGCGAGTACGTCGACAACATGAAGGAAGGCCACGCGAAGGTGAAGATGGAGGAGGTCAGGAAGCACATCGACCAGACCTGGTTCGCCTGGATCGGCAAGGCAGATCCGAACGGCGTCTTCTATTACCGCATTCAGAGCCCCGTCATCCTGATCGAGTTCGACCACCAGCGCCCGATCGCCCTTGCGAGATCCGACGTCCCGACACGCAACCACATCCATACGGTCATCAGGACGCCGAACGGCAACGATTACGGCAAGGACCTGCTCCGCCAGCACCATCAGCGCAGCCGTCACGACTGACGGTCGAAAGGAGGCATCGTGAAGATACTGATCTCGTACGACGGATCTGAAACCGCGGATTTCGCCCTCACCGATCTGCAGCGCGCAGGGCTTCCGCTCGACGCCGAGGCGATCGTCATGTCGATCGCCGAATCGTGGCTGCCTCCGCCGTCAGGTTATGAAGTCATCGAACAGCTCATGGGGCAGAAGCATCCGCGCCAGATGGGAGA
>CALBSU010000509.1 GCA_937967285.1 uncultured Acidobacteriota bacterium | reverse complement strand
CAAAAACGAGACATCGCTGATTCAGGCAGTCGATCCGGCGCGGAGCGGCAACTTCACACAGCGCCAGCTTGGTTCGCTCCCTCTCGGCGGCGCATCGTACATGCGATCCTTCGACGAACTGTCGTTTCTTGTGTCGGGAGTCGCTCCTCCGCCATACACGCCGGGAGTCAAAGGCCCGGGAGTCGGATACGGTGTCGGAACGGCCGGCCAGTTTTCAGTCAACGGGATGCGCGCGCGGTCGAACACCTTTTCGATAGACGGTTCGGACAACAACGACCCGGACGTCGGCATCCGCCGTCAGGGATTCGTGGCGCTGGTTCCTCAGTCGATCGAGACGGTCGGGGACTTCACTATCCTGACATCGCTCTGGGATGCCGAGCTGGGACGAAACGCAGGCTCACAGGTCAACGCCGTGTCGAGATACGGCGTGAGCGGGTTCCACGGCGAGGCCTACGGTTTCCTGACCGATTCCAGCCTCAACGCGCGGAACTTCTTCGATTACACGGGAGGGCCGTCAGGCGGAGAGAATCCGTTCACGAGGCGTCAGATCGGCGCGGTCCTGGGAGGCCCGATCATTCGCAGATCGGGCGGCGAAGCGCCGCTGACCTTCTTCGCGGGCTTCGAACACGATCAGGCCAATGCCTCAACAGAGCAGCATTTCGCCACGCCATCGACGGCTGAGCGGAGTTTTCTGGGGAACCAGAATTTCGGAGTGATCTACCTCAACAATCCCCAGCTTTATACGAACGGCGTCACGCCGCTGGGGAGCAAGATCCTCTCGCGCTATCCGGTGCCGAATAATCCGATCGGCCCCTATGCCGAAAACAATCTGAGCGGAATCATACCGGCGGACGGGAAGGGCGTGATCGGATCGCTCAAGCTCATGAGCCGGTTGAGCGAGAAGCACCTGCTCGATGCGCGTTACAATCTGACGGACGACAGGCGCATCCTTCCGAGCGTCAACCGGGCGATCAATTCGGAGCTCGATGCGCGCACGCGGTCGCACAACCTGTCGCTGATTCTCGGCAGCCAGCTGAGCGACAATGTCTACAATCAGGCACGGTTCTCCTTCGGACGTACGCGGCTCGATTTCCTGGAGCGGGCGGGCAGTCCGTTCATCTTCCCATCCCTGCGGACATTCGAGAACGTCTCGTTCGGCGGAGGGACGATCGCCGTCCCGTCGGACACGGGGCCGATCGGCGAGTTGCTGATCGAGCCGTACAGTCCGGTCGGAGTGGGAGTCCAATATTTCCCCCAGAGCCGCGCGAGCAACACGTTTCAATACGCCGATACGCTGACCTGGATGCCGGGCAGGCACATGCTCAAGTTCGGCGGCAACATCCGCCGGTATCAGCTCAACAGCCGGCTCGACCGGCTCTACAGGCCGCAGGTCTATTACGGCGGCGGAGTGATCGACAGACTGAGCAGCATGCCGACGGATCCGAAAACGCCGGTCACGGGTGTCCAGCTGGCCAGCCTGGGCGTGGCCTCTTCGGTTTTTCAGACGATCACTTCCGGGAATCCCGATTCTTCGCTCGGGCTGCGTTTCAACGAGTATCTCTTCTTCGTCAACGACAACTGGCGCATTCGGCCCGGATTCACGATCGATTTCGGATTAAGGTACGAATATACCTCGGTGCCGCATTCCGTTGGCAAGCGGCTCGAACGGGCGCTGACGCTCGAAAATCTGCCGACGACCGGCGGATCGCGATTCGATACGGTCGAGCGGTTCAAGGCATTCGATGATGCGGTAAAGGCTTACAAAAGGGCGCTCGACGGCCGGAACAGAATTTACGATCCTGACCGCAACAACTTCGGACCGCATATCGGCTTCGCCTGGTCTCCGGGCGACGACGCGCGGACTTCTGTCCGTGGAGGTTACGGCATCTATTACGATGCGGTGCTGGGTGCGGTCGTCAGCCAGTCGCGAAACGTCTTTCCGAGCGAAATTCCGATCAACGTCGATCCGTCATTTCTGCAGTTCGACGTATACAGTCTCAATAATCCGGCGTTGCTGAGGATCAACAAGATCGACGACAACACGTTCACCAACCCGGTAGATCTGCTCAGACCCGGAGTCTGCAACCGGTTCGGGACATGCAATCGGTTCGGCGGAGAGCCTGAGGATTTCATCGCGCTGATAGGGCAGCTCTTCAGGCAGAATCCGGCCGGCGGGTTGGCCTTCACGCTGCCTGAGAGAGGGCTGCGCAGTCCCTATGCCCAGCATTGGCATCTGACTGTCGAGCGCGAACTTTTCGACGACTATCTCTTTTCAGCGGCGTATGTCGGAACGCGGGGCAACAAGCTGACACGGATCGTTACTCCCAATCTTGGCGGGAATGTGACTCCTGAGATAATTCTGGATGACATCAACTACGGTTATCCGATTATTGACCCTGATCCGAGTGCAATGCGAATCGCGAGCCTGCTGGCGAAGCGGCCGATCGAGGAACTCGGCGCCTATCAGATCTTCGAGAACTCCGCCGCTTCGATCTATCATTCACTGCAACTGGAATCGAGCAAGCGCTACGACAACGGGCTGCAGTACACCGCGGCCTACACCTGGTCGCACGCGATCGACGATGTTTCTGATCTGTTTCCGATCGCGGGCGCTCCGGTGCTTCCGCAGGATTCGACTAATTTGAGAGCTGAGCGGGCTTCGGCGAACTTCGACATCCGTCATCGCTTTTCGGCATCGCTGATCTGGGATCTGAAGTTTTTCGGCGGGAAGCGGAACATGGCCGGCCGGCTGTTCGGTGACTGGCAGTTCGCGTCGATCTTTCAGGCTCACAGCGGGCAGCCGTTCACGCTCAACGTGCCGTTCGATGCGAATTATGACGGCAATCCGACCGACCGACCGTCGACGACCGCGGGACTGAGACTTGCCGATCAGCACGGGCCGCGCAGGGTTTCGCTCGAACAGGGATACAATTACCTCGATTTCCTGGTTCTCGGGAAGAACGGAACGGTCGGGCGGAATACCCTCCGCGGAGACGGCTTCGTCAACCTCGACCTGGCATTGACGAAGAACTTCGAATTCAGCGACCGGCAGCGTCTCGTCTTTCGCACTGAATTCTTCAATTCACTAAATCGGTCGAATTTCGGTCTCCCGGTGCGGACGATCGGAGCGCCGGGGTTCGGTTCGGCGACCGAGACCGTCGGTCCGGCGCGGATGATCCAGTTCGCGCTGAAGTACAGCTTCTGATTTCATATTCCAGACGGCAATAATCTGATCCGAATGAACCACCTCAACACGCCTCGAGGAGGCGATGAAAATCCGTATGTCGGCCCCCGGCCTTTCGAGACCGGGCGACGGCTCTTCGGCCGGGACAGGGAGACGGAGGATCTCTACTACCTGCTCAGCGCTGAGCGGATCGTGTTGCTCTATTCGCCGTCGGGCGCAGGCAAGAGTTCGCTGATTCAGGCCGGCCTTGTGCCGCGCCTGGCGGGCAAGTTCGATGTCTGGGGACCGACGCGCGTCAATCTGCAACCCTCCGGCGAGTTGCCCGCGGGAGTCAATCGTTATGTCAGGAGCGCCATGCTCGGGCTGGAGCAGGGCATACCCGAATCGCGCCGCCGCCCGGAGTCTGAGCTGGTCGGGCTGTCGCTGGCGGATTACGTCAGCGGGCGTCCGCGCAGGCGATCCGCGCCGGACAACATTGTGATCATCTTCGATCAGTTCGAGGAGATACTGACCGTCGATCCGCTGGCGGTCGAGGCGAAGAAGGAGTTTTTCAATCAGCTCGGCGAGCTTCTGCTCGATCCCCGCATCTGGGCGCTGTTCGCGCTGCGAGAAGACTATCTGGCTCCGTTCGACACGTACGCTGAGATGATTCCGACGCACCTCAGAAACCGGTTTCGACTGGATCTGCTCGGGCGTGAGTCGGCGCGCGAGGCGATCGTCAATCCGGCTCGCGACGGCGGCCGCGAATTCGCCGATGAGGCCGTGGAAAAGCTGGTCAGCGATCTGGCGACGGTCAAGGTGCAACAGCCCGACGGGAAGTTCATAGACCAGCTCGGACAGCACGTCGAACCTCTTCAGCTTCAGGTCGTCTGCCGCCGGCTCTGGGAGAGGATGCCGGATGAAGACAGGCGCATCGATCTCGAGGATGTCCTCGAACTCGGCAACGTGACCGAGGCGCTGTCAGGTTATTACGCCGGTGAAGTCGGAAAACTGGCCGCGGGCGATGACCGGACCGCTCGCGAGATCAGGGAATGGGTCGACGAAAAGCTGATCACTGCGGACGGCATCAGGTCGCAGGTGCTGCGCGGCGCCGGACGGAGCGAGGGGCTCGACAACGATCTGATCGCGCGGCTGATCAACACCCACCTCATCCGCGCCGAGCAGCGCGTCGGAGCGGTCTGGTACGAACTCGCCCATGACCGCCTGATCGCTCCGATCAGAGAGGACAATCGCCGGTGGTTCGATTCGCATCTCCATCAGGTTCAGAAACTCGCCAAGATCTGGGGGGCGCAGGATGAGCCGCCGGGGCTTCTGCTGGCGGGGAAGGAGCTCGAGGAGGCCCGGCAATGGGCCGCCCGAAACGATCGGATTCTAGATCTCGAGCGCCGGTTCATCGAAAAATCGACCGTCCGTCAGGAGCAGATAGAACGCGAGCGCCGTCAGGCGATCAGGCAGCGCAGAATGCTCCGAATCGTGAGCGTGCTGACGGTCCTTGCGATCGCGGCTGCGATTGTGGCGTTCTGGCAGATGCGTGTGGCTGAACAGAAGGAGCGGGATCTGCAGGCAAGTCTCAGGACTTCGCGCGGTCTGCTCTACGTCGCCAGTCAGTTGCAGGCATGGGAAGCGTACGACGCCAGACAGTATTCCCAGGCCGCCGAGTATCTGGAAAGCTCCATGCCGGACGCGACGGTTGGAGGTCCCGATGTCAGAAGTTACGACTGGTATCTGCTCTGGCGGTTGATGCACGACGAAAAGCAGACTCTGGCCGGCCATCGTTCCAATGTCACCTCTGTCGTCTTCTTTCCCGACGGGCGGACTGCGGCGAGCGGTGATGCCGGCGGCGAACTGAGAGTCTGGGATACGGCTTCCGGAAAAGAAGTGCGGACGATTGCGGATGCCTCCGATTCGATCAGCTCGATGGCGCTATCCGGCGATGGAAGAATGCTGGCTGTCGGCGGAACGAAAGCAGTAAGGCTCTTCGAGACAACGAACTGGAAGATGATCAGGGAAATTGCGGCCATTCAGTCCCCGGCCCTCTCGCTTGCATTCGCGACCGGCGGGAAGATGCTGGCCTCAGGGCATGCCGACGGCACCGTCGTGCTCCGGAATCCGGGAGATGGAAGTGAGCTTCAACCGCGCCTTGAAAAGCATGACGCCGGCGTGATCGCGGTTTCATTCTCGCCGGACGGCAATTTCCTGGCCTGTGGCGATCTGGACGGCACAGTAAAGGTGTGGGATGTCGGGAACGGAAATCGACGGCAGGAGGCCTTGCTCCTGCTTCAGACCACGCTCACCTCGCTCGCATTTTCGCCGGACGGCAGCAAGCTGGCGATCGCATACGGAGCCGGCATCATCAGCCTGCGGAATGCGGCTGACCGCCGCGAAATATGGAAGACAACAAACGGCGGAGCGATCATCAACACGATACGGTTTTCGCCCGACGGTAAACTGCTCGCCTCCGCGTCGGTGGACGGGAGCATCAGGCTGATCGATGCGGCGACCGGCAGTGAAGCGCGGGCGCTCAAGGGCCATCTCGCCAGCGTCAGATCCTTTGCCTTCTCTCCCGATGGGCGCTCGCTGGTCAGCGGAAGCCACGATCATACCGTCAGGATCTTCGATCTGACGGCGCTGCCTGAATATCCGAAACTTTCCGGACACGACAAGGACGTCATCGCCGTTCGCTATTCCGCCGACGGTCGCACGATCGTAAGCGGAAGCGAGGACGGGACGGTCGCCCTGTTCGACGCCGGGAGCCGCAAGTTGCGCTGGCGATCAGAAGACCAGGGATCGCCGGTCAATGCGATAGCGCTCAGTCCTGACGGGAGCCGTCTGGCAGGCGGCGCGGGCGACGGGAAGCTCCGCATGTGGGATGCCGCGAACGGATCGACGCTCTGGCCTCAGCCGCAAGTCCACGGCGAAAGCATCAAGTCCGTCGCTTTTTCAACGGACGGAAAGTCGCTGGCCAGCGGTAGCGATGACGGTTCGATCGTGATTCGCGCGGCGTCTGACGGGAAGGTCGAGCGGGAGCTCAAAGGCCACGAAGGCGCGGTCATTGCGGTTGCTTTCTCGCCCGACGGCACGACGCTGGCAAGCGGAGGCGAGGACGGATCGATCCGTCTGTGGGACTTCGCAAAAGGAAACCTGATCAGAAAGCTCGACGGGCACAAGGTGCCGGTCAGTTCGCTCAGCTTCTCGATGAGCGGAACTATACTTGCGAGCGGCAGCGACGATCAGACGGTCAGGCTGTGGGATGTTCGGAGCGGCGTCGCAGTCCGCTCGCTCGAAGGGCATAGTCTGTACGTGCTGGCAGTCGACTTCACGCCGGACGAGAGGACGCTGGCCATCGTCAGCGACGGCGCGATATGGCTGTGGGACGTCGGAACCGGCAAACTGTTGCGAAAGATCAAAGAGGAGTTCGAGTCCGTCACGTCGGTCTCATTCTCGCCCGACGGGCGAACGCTGGCGGGCGGCATCAGCAACGGCAGTATCCATCTCTGGCCCGGCGCCCGGGACGAGCAGATCACGCGACAGTGCGGCAGGTGCGCATCGAAACGATGATCGGAATACCTGGAGAATAGAAGATGGCGGATCAGTCGAAATTTCTGCATTTCAACGGCATCAATGGAGCGACCGGCGATTACGGCATTCCACCGATGACCGGCGAGGAACTGGCCGGTTTCATCAAGGGGGAGTCCGCGCCTGAGAACCTTGCCGAACTCAAGTTTCGCCGGCACCAGGCCTCGCAGAGCCATTACGGCGTCAAGGAAGGCGTCGATCCGAAGAAACTCGACGAAGCCGGATGGGGAGTGATCTTCGCGCACGATGCCGCGCCCGGGATCAGGGAGGCGCTCAAGCCGCTGCTCGACCTTCGCCAGAGTCAGGCCGGAACGCGGTTTCGCATTTACGAGGGCGGAAACGGCTACCGCGTCGGCAAGGACAACAAGAACTCATTTCTGGCGCGGAACGGCGCGGGGCCGGGCCCTGCCGATCCGGACAAGGTGCCTTATTACCTTCTGATCGTCGGCGGCCCTGATGTCATCCCCTATCGGTTTCAGTCGCAACTGGACGTTCAGTACGCCGTCGGCCGCATTCATTTCGAGACTCTCGAGGATTACGCCGTTTATGCTCAGAGCGTGGTCGCGGCCGAAACCGGCGGGATAAAGCTGGCGCGAAGGCTGAGCTTTTTCGGCGTGGCGAATCCGGATGATCCGGCCACCGGGGCCTCCGAACAGTCTCTGGTCAGCCCGTTGTATGCATATTTCAAGGACCGCCCCGGATGGCAGGTCGAAGCGATTCTCCGAGAACAGGCAGGAAAGTCGAAGCTGGCTGAGTTGCTGGGAGGAGGCGCCACTCCGGCGCTGCTCTTCACTGCCAGCCACGGCATGGAATTCCCTCTCGGGCATGCCAGACAGATCCCGCACCAGGGGGCATTGCTTTGCAGCGACTGGCCGGGCCCGAAGAATTTTCAAGGAGCGATCCCTGAAGACTTCTACTTCGCCGGTGACCATCTGGCGAGTGACGCGAGACTGGCGGGGCTGATCAGCTTCCATTTCGCCTGTTATGGCGGAGGCACGCCGGAGCTGGACGAATTCGCCCAGCAGGCATTCAAGGGGCGCCAGGCCATCGCGCCGAAGGCTTTCCTGTCGGGACTTCCGACGCGGATGCTGAGCCACCCCAAAGGCGGGGCGCTGGCCGCGATCGGTCATGTCGACAGGGCATGGTCGACATCATTCGCATGGTCTGGAGCGGGCGCCCAGACGACGGTCTTCGAGAGCACTATCCAGCGCCTGATGGATGGCCATCCGGTCGGCTCGGCGCTCGAATATTTCAACGAAAGATATGCCGAGTTATCGACCGTTCTCAGCGATGAACTGGAAGAGATCCAGTATGGAAAGATCGTCGAACCGTACGAACTGGCAGGCATGTGGACGGCCAACAACGATGCGCGCGGTTACATGATCCTGGGAGACCCAGCAACACGACTGCCGCTGGCGGCCGACGGGGAAGAATCTCGTGAACGGCAGGTGATCGAGCTCGTACCTTTTAAATCTGGCAACGTGACGGCTCCGCCGCCGGTCGCTTCCGCGCCGGCTGAGAAACCGCCGGCCGAACCCGGCCCCGCGAGCTTCAGCGTTCCGACAACGGCCGAGGACGATGTTCTTTTCAGCGCTTTTCACCCGCGGGCGCTCAATATCGGAGAGTGGCAGAAACTGCTGATCTACGCTCATCTGCAGGAAGCCCTCGATGCGGTCAAGACCGACTCAGGGCAGGTGCTGGGATTGAAGTCGCCCGACTATCGACAGTCTGAGGCCAAAGCGACCGCCAAGATCGCCCAAGGGACCGAAATCACACTCGTCCCGCAGGCGGATGGACTGGAATTCAAGCCTCAAAGCGCCACGCTGACGTGGTCAGGCGCATGGCAGCGAGCGGATTTTGAAATGGCTGCGACCGACAAGCGTGCCGGCCACGTCGTGACGGGAACGGTCGCATGCTATGTGGGCCCGTTGCTGATCGCACAGATCAAGTTGCCGGTGGTAGTCAAGCGCCCCGGGGCCGCAATCGAACCGGAGGTCGACGGGCAGGCGGTCGAATCGGCCAAAATGTATCAGGCTGTCTTCGCCTCCTATTCACACGCCGACACGCAGGTGGTCGAGGCGGTCGAAGCCGCCTACAAAGCCCTCGGAATGGATTACCTGCGCGATGTAATGACCCTCAAGAGCGGGCAGAAATGGTCCGATCAGTTGCTCAAAATGATCGAGGAGGCCGATATCTTCCAGCTCTTCTGGTCGGACAAGTCCAGCATCTCACCGTATTGCGAGCAGGAGTGGCAGTACGCGCTGAGCCTGGCCGGGCGCAAGGGGCCGGCCTTCATCCGGCCTGTCTATTGGCAGAAGCCGATTCCGAAGGTGCCGGAGGGCCTTCGCGCGCTCCACTTCGCTCCGGTCGATTTCAGCCGTTTCGTCGCTCCAGTTGCCAGACAGGAGCAGGCAGCGGCTGCACCGCCGGTCGAATTCGACGAGGAACTCAAGAAGCTGACCGTATCGACATACGCCGCATCCGATCCGGCGAATCCTGAAAATCCGCGACTGATAGCAAGGACGCGCATCACTCTGGATGGCGATGTAGAGAACTTTGTACTGGAGAACCTGACGGCTGACGATGAAAAATACCTCGAGCTTCATCAGAGGATGTCGGGAGAGGCCATGTCTGCGCGTCTGACATATATTGAAAAGCTCGCGAAGAATCGTTAGCCGGATCAGTAATTCTGAAGGGATGATTAGATGGCCAGGACGGGAAATACGGTTTACGGTGAAATTGAGATCGGATTGCAGCGCATACAACCCGAGGCTTATACCGTTGATTTGCGCGTTACCGACCCGGAGACTCAGGGAGAGATAGCGCCCTCACTGGGACAGGCTCCGATTTCGCTCGACGAATTGCTGTCTCTGCAACAGGATCCCGCTCAATACGGAGAGGTCCTGACCAGCCGGCTCTTTGAAAGCGAAGAGATCCGGAAACTGTACAGCAATACAAGGGCGGCATTTGAAAGCCGGGGGCTGAAGACGCGGATCCGCCTGCTGATCGGGCAGAGCGTTCCGGAACTGCACGGTCTGAGATGGGAGCTCCTGCTCGACCCTGAGAAGAAGACGCGTCTGACTACGTCCGAACATGTTCTCTTTTCGAGGTTCATGCTGAGCAGGGACTGGCGGGTGATTCGCTTGAGGCCGAAACGGGAGATGAAGGCCCTGATTGCGGTCTCGGCGCCGGGCGATCTGGCCCAGTTCGGTCTGGCCGAAGTTGACAAGGACGGCGAGATTGCACGGGCTCGCGAGGCGCTGGCCGGAATCGAAGCGGATGTCGTCGGTCACGACAATCCCCTGACGCTGGATAATCTGGTCGGGGCGATGCGCGGCGGAGTCGATATACTCTATCTCGTCTGTCACGGCGCAATGCCGAAAGGCAAAGAGCCATGCCTGTTCCTTCAGAGCGATGATGGAAAGACCTCAAGGGTAATGGCGGGAGATCTGGCGACGCGAATCAATGAATTGTCGGAATCGCCACGCCTGATCGTCCTTGCCTCCTGCGAGAGCGCGGGTGACGGAGACGGGACTCCGGCTGCCCAGGCTGCGCTGGCTCCTCGCCTCGCGGAAGCCGGCGTGCCGGCCGTCATCGCCATGCAGGGCAAGATCAGCATGGAGACGGTCAAGCAGGCGATGCCCGTCTTCT
>CALBSU010000508.1 GCA_937967285.1 uncultured Acidobacteriota bacterium | reverse complement strand
GTTAGTTACTCGAACCTGATAACTCGAAACTTCTTTTTTGCTTTCTGCTTTTTTTACTTTCTACTTTCTACTTTTTACTTTTTACTTTTTTTAGGGCGGGGGGGTCCGCTGATCTCAGTACCCCGGGTGGGGTACTGAGATCAGCGAATAAGGAGTGTAGAGGGAACATAGGATTCTCGTTGTTAGCAGCTGGGAGGGAAGACCGGGACAACCAGGCTCGAAGTCGTTGCCAGTGTCAGGGTGTGAAGGTTGTGACCGCCGTTGTGAGACGAGGGGCCGTCGAAGAGGCTGTCGATCAGAACCGCTCCGCTCAGTCCGATGGTGTCGTTAAGGCCGTAGAACTTCATCCAGCCGACGCGACCTTCCGGGATGAAGACGTTGGCGCGCGGGGTCGTTCTCGGGAAGCTGGCGTTGATGATTCCGCGGAACTGGCAGGAGCCCGTGTTGAAGCTGAAGCTCGCCGAGCGCGTCTCGTCGTTGTACATCAGGCCGAAGATGGCTCCGAGCGTGGCAGCTTTGACCGACAGGTCGCCGCCGAACCGGTTCAGGACGAGGAGCGTGCTTTCGACGTTCGGGCTCTGCAGGTTGGCGATCGCCACGGTCCTTGCGACCTTCGAGTAGTTGCCGGGAGCTCCGTCGAAGAGCAGCGTCGTGAAGGGCTCCGATGCGGACACGAGCGTTGCGCCGACCGGGATGACTTCGCCTTCGACGACCGGGTACGAGATTGCGCTCAGCCCCGCCCGGTGCCCGGAGGCCAGTTTGACGTATTCGTCGCCGATCAGGAAGTTGAAGTTGACGGGGTTGCCTGTGTTGGAGCCGCCGGCTGTGCCCGCCGGACCGTCGACCGCTATCACGACCAGGTATCCCGTGATGCCCGGGTCGATCTCGGAGAGGTTGAAGGTGGTCGTCTGGTTCGGCAACAGGCAGAGGAAACCGTCCGCCACCGTGCACGTCGATCCGTCGACGAAGAAGAGGTGCATCGAAACTCCCGTCACCTGGTTGGTGTTGGTGATGTTGATTCGCGTGTTCTCGCGATCGGGGCTGGTCGCGCTCGAGCTGTAGACGTTGTAGAAGAGCAGCGAGCCGGGCTTGTCGTCGTTGGACGTTATCGTCAGTTCCGGTTCGGCCGCGAAAGCCGGCAGCGTGAAGGCCGCGATTGCGATGACGAAGAAGATGATCCGCTTGATGATGTTGTTCGTTGACATTTCGTTTGCTCCTTATTCACTGTTGCGTGTTACCGGTGTTCGCGGTAACTCGGTGTTACTTTGTTATTCGCTGTGACGGGCGCTGCTGTCATTCGCTGTTTGACTGCCGCGCCTGGTTTTACTGATCGAGGTCTTCAGCGTTTCGCTTCGTCCTCGTTCGCTGGTATAGACGCCCCTGTTCCGGTCTTTTTGCGATAACTCGGAATTTTATTTGCTTCCCGTTCGATTTGCAGTTCATGTTGCATGTGCATGATATTGAGTCTTGGTTGAGTTACTTCGAGTAATATCGAGTAACTTGATGTTACTCGAAGAAATGGCGCGGCAGTTACTCGGAGTTACTCCGTGCAGCCTGCCGCGCCATTTTAGTTGCTGTGTTATCCGGTCTTTCTCAGTGCCTTGACCTGCGGTTGAGCCAGGATGCGAACGGGATTCGCGCCGGGTTGTGAGTCTCGATCAGTGTCCCGAGGTCCTGCTGGTCGTTGACGGCGGAGAGGATCGCGTCCAGTTCGAGGACAGTGCTTTCGCATCGCTTGCACTGAACGAGGTGCCGTTCGAATGTGCGTACCTGGTCAGCTTCAAGAAGTCCGTTGTAGTAGTCGTAGACCTGCCGGCCGATTCCCGGATCGATGCACGCTTTACGATTCTGACCGTGATAGCTGAACTTGCTCATTTCTTCCTCCGTTGAGTTGTTAGTCGGTTGCTGTTCCTGTGAGTATTCTGCGTCGAAAATTTGAGACCTGATTGCTGTCCGGTTTAAGCGTTCGTTCATCGGGCAGAGCTTCGCCATTCAGCTGTCGACGACGGCCGGGCGTATCGAATTGCGTGCACCTCGCAGTTCGGCTGCTGTGCTGGTAGATGACCGATGCTGTTTCGGAGACTGCCGGATCTCCGAACGCCGGAACTCGCGTAACAAAGAAACTTCTGGATTTTCAGGAAGGCCCGTTCGAGATCATTTTCCCGAGGGCTTGAGGACGGACGACTGGCGGCTTAAAACACTGTCTTGACGGGCCGGCCGGTTACTGTCGGGCCGGGGATGAGCAGGTCTTCAAGGTGTGAGGTTGAAGCCTCATCGTTCCCGTTCGCTGATATAGACGAAGCTGGAACATGAGATTTGCGTGCCGGAATTTATTTATCGCGGCACGCAAAATCCTGAATCTGACTGTTGTGAAGTGGAAGGCGGGAAGCTGATCAGGGTTTCGTCTTGCGCTCGGAGCGGCGATGAACCACTTTGGTTTTGGCCGGTGGCAGCTCCGGCAGCGATTCGGTCAGGCCGGCGTCTTCATTGATTGTAATCAGCACCCGATCGAGTCTGAAGATGGTCTTCTCGCACTCCGGGCAGTTGATCAGATGGCGCTCGAAGGCCTTGACCTGTTCGGGCGAAAGCGCTCCGTTGTAATAATCGTAGACCTCGTCGCACATCGGCGATGACAGATCCGACTTTTCGACATCATTATTACCGATATTGATCATTTAGCACCCAGGAAGATCCGCAGTATGTGCAACAGAGTCGTTCAGTGATATCAGTGCGCAAGGTCGAGCGCCGGATTGAAGCAGTCCCGGATGCTGAATTGCATGCAATGAAGTATCTGCTGCTCTTGTTTACGGAGATGACCGCCAGGGGGGGATTTAAACCGGGCTAAGTCTGTCAGTGTAACGATACAGATTTCAAAGAAGCAAAAAGCGTCGATTAAATAGCCGCCAATGCTCGCTGATGAGAACTCGAAATAACTACGGATGAACCGATATCGATATACCGGATTGGTCATGATCGACGGACTTAATTCGCAAACCGGGAATTTCTGATGAGGAGTTTCAATGCAATCCCGGATTTCCGATTAAACCGTTCAACGCACGGATTTATATTACAAAAAGGTGTAAATGTCAAAGATTATCTATATTTGCGAAGTGTAAAGGAACGGACGATGAAGGGCAGGGAAGGCGGGTTGAGGAGAAGAGACGGGGGTCGGAAATCTATCAAATCGGGGGAGAGGCACGACGGGGCACGTCGTCGGGCGGTGGACGGAATGACGGGGCATATTCCGGGTCAATAATCGGCCTTGGCCGGGCCTTTGAGACCCTGCAGGCGTCCGGTGTCGATTCCGCTGAGGGCTTCCTGGAGCTTCTTCTCTGCGGCCTTGAGTTCGCGGCTGATTTTGGGGCGCCGGTTCTGGATATCCCTGGGGTCGGTCAGGTTGTCGATGGCGGCCACGACGTCGTCGAGGGTCTCTTCGCGCCAGCGCAGGGCGATGAGCGTCTTTTCGCGTTGGGAGAGGCGCGAGAAGGCTTCCTTGAGGGCGATCTGGCTGTCGGCGGTATCGACGGTTCTCTCGTTCTCGACGGCGACCAGGTCGAAGTATTCGATCTTGTCGTTTTCGCGCCAGAGCCGTCTCAGCATATCGATGTGGAGGTGCCTGAGCACGCCGCTCGACCAGCTCAGGATGGACGCGCCGTTGCGGTTGCCGTATTTCCTGATCTTCTGCGGAAGGCGGAGGAAGAATTCCGAGAGGAGTTCCTCGGCCTCGACGGATGAATGACGGCAGATCCACTTGCTGGTTCTGATGACGCCCTCGAGAAAATCGACGTGGTTGACGAGATTCTGGTAGGCGAAGACATTGCCTTTGGCGGCTTCGAGCCCGAGGGCCGTCAATTCGTTTTTACTGCCGGCCGGTTTGACGTCCCAGGTATCGCGCTGGAAGACGTTCGGCGACGTGCGTTGAAGTGTGGCGAATCTGTCCATTGTCAATGGAACCTCCTGATCTTGGCATTTGATGATGAGGGATGCCAGGACTTCATCCGGTCCATGCTTGTGAGGATGGCCGAACGATCGATCGCATCGGTTATTTCGTTCGCTATTGAAACGGCCTTTATCCGCGGACGTCTGTGAGGTGTCAATCGGATGCGCCGTCGATCCGCCGGAGATGTGAGGTCGCCGGCTCAATAGATAATTCTATTAACAGATGGCACTGTTCCCTTCAGTTAATCAGCTCGAGAGTAACAACGAGAAACTCTTTCGTCTGCAACTCTCTAGACGATATACCCACGAGGATTTTGCAGCCCGGTCGCAATTATTTGTAAGACCTGTTCATCGCCGATGTCGTTGTGGGATGTCGTTGTGTAACTCGCATCCTGGGGGACAACATCAATTGTTTATATACTGCGGGCGAATTCGGGCGGCTGCTGAGCGCAGTTCGTCCGACGGAGAGCGCCTTGAACAGGTTTGCGGCCGCGAGGTAGCTGATCTCCTGGGGAGACCGGCAGAGTCGCGCCGCTTGAAATGAACCCGTCCCGGACCGATGGTGATCGGCCAGAGAAGCTCATTTCCGGGCATCCAGTGTTTTTCCAGTGATGAGTGATGATTGACGAGCAAGTCGCTACGTACCGATCGCGGCAATTATGGGAGTCTGATGCTGCGATGCTGTGACCGGGTTTTCTGAAGAGACCTCCTGATTGCAGCAGGATTATGAGGTAAGCTGCGTAATCAGAAAGGGGCTTCAGACGGAAAGAGCTATACGATATAGCATTGGGGGTCTATTCCGTTGATCCCGATATGACTAATTTTTACCTGATGTAAGGTTATACGTAGCATTTGGGCACGCCGGGATTTTATGCATGGCGGGAATAAAAATCAATAGCTCAAATGATTATAATATTTAGAACCGGGAAATTAATAAATTGCGTTAGATCGAGTGTTGGGAAGCGAGAGCCAGACGGGATCTGGTCTTCGAATGCCATAAGATTTCCAATGAGGGGGCACAATTGTACGGGCGGTGTAGACGTCAAGGGAAGGTCGGCAGGCGCAGCCATGAGATGGTCGAGGCAGGGAGTTGTGAGTCAGGCGGGGGAGAGAATTTCCGATAATCGGCCGAAGTGGTCCGTCTGCTGGAAACTTTTCGAGCGATGCTGTCTAATAGCTGGCATACGATGCATGGCCGGAAAGGATGCGCAGCATCCCGAGTCCGGTCGTGAAGCAAGGCAGTTCCAACCCAGATCAAGGAGATGAGAGAAGATGTTCAAGAGAATGATGGGGGTGGGCATGCTGGTGCTGCTGGCGGCAGTCTCTGCGTCCGCGCAGCAGGCCAGGCAGGCTCCGGCGACTCCCAAAACGAACTTGAAGGTCGGCGACGTCGCTCCTGATTTCACTCTGCCGGGAACAGACGGCAAGGCATACAAGCTGAGTGATTTCAGAGGTAAGAAGACGGTCGTGCTGGCCTTTTACGTGCTGGCCTTCACAGGCGGCTGAACGCGCGAGATGAAGGCGTATCAGGCTGATATCGCCAAATTCACGGATACAGAGACGCAGGTTTTCGGAGTCAGCGTGGACAGTGTGCCCGCGCTCAGGCACTGGTCGGAGGAGCTGGCGCCGGAGACCAAGGGGCTGAGTTTTCCATTGCTCAGCGATTTCAAGGACCGCAAGGTCGTGCAGGACTACGGCATCTTCAACCCGGCGACGGGATTCGGGATGCGTGCGACGTTTGTGATCGACAAGGAAGGTATCATCAGGCACATCGAGGAAGGCAACACGGCGATCGATCCGACAGCCGCCTTCGAAGCCTGCAACATGCTCAGGAAGAAGTGACGTCGTGTGGGGGCGCCCGGCGCCTTCGAGCGACGATCTTTGATTCGGTATGAAAGCAGGATTAACGGGATTGAGCTTCCCGTTAATCCTGTTCTTTTTCTGATCATCAGGTGAATTGTGACGGGCGAGACCATTTCGAATTACCGCATACTGGAGAAGATCGGCGCCGGCGGAATGGGAGAGGTGTTTCTGGCCGAGGACATTTCACTGGGGCGGAAACTGGCGCTGAAGATACTGCCGAAACATTTCACGCAGGATCCGGAGCGGGTTCGCCGGTTCGAGCAGGAAGCGCGTGCGGCGAGCGCTCTGAACCATCCGAATATCATCACGATCTACCAGATCGGGCTTCACGAGGGCGCGCAGTACATTGCCACGGAATACATCGAAGGTGAGACGCTGCGCCGTTTCATACGGGGGAAGCGGATGCGCCCGATGGAGGCCGTAGAGATCGCGCTCCAGTGCGCGGGCGCGCTGAGTGCGGCGCATCAGGCGGGGATCGTGCATCGGGACATCAAGCCCGAGAACATCATGGTGCGCCCGGACGGTTACGTGAAGCTGCTCGATTTCGGGCTGGCGAAGCTGACCGAGGCCGGGCGGGAGACTCAGTCGTTGCTGGCGACTCAGCCCGGGATGGTGATCGGCACCGTGGCCTATATGTCGCCCGAGCAGGCGCGCGGCCTGCAGGTCGACAGCCGGACTGACATCTTCAGTCTCGGGATCGTGCTCTACGAGATGCTGACCGGTTCACGGCCGTTCGCGGGCGATACGCCGAGCGACATGATCGCGGCCCTGCTGGTTGCCGATCCGCCGCCGCTGTCGGATCATCTGACGGGAGGAGCGGAGGCGCTGGGTGCGATCGTCTCGCGGATGCTGGTCAAGGAGCGGGATGATCGGTATCAGACGGCTCAGGACGTGATCAACGACCTGAAGCGGGTGAGGCTTCAGCTCGAGCTTTCGGTGCAGCGCGAGGATGCAGGGACCTCAGGTCCTCTGACGGCGGTCTTCGACGGTAAACCGGGCGAGTCGATCGGTGAGATGGAGACGGCGATGAGTTACGCGACGAATCCGGCTCCGGTCGTCACGGGATATGAAACCACGATCCCGCCCTCGCCCGATCCGCGTACCGCGGCGGTGCATGCCGGGGAGTCCGGGATCACCTCGCCGGTCAATACGACTGTCGATCGCCCGCGGCGGAGCCGGCTGCTTCTGCCGGCTGCGATCATCGCACTGCTCCTGATCTCTGCCGCGGGAATCTATCTTTACCGGACGATCGGCGGCTCGCGCGTCGATTCGATCGCGGTGCTTCCGTTCGCGGGCAGCGACGGGGACACGGCGTATCTCGGTGAAGGGATAGCCGAGGATATCATCTACGCGCTTTCGCAGTTGCCCGAGCTGAGCGTCACGTCAAGGAACGCGGCGATCAGGTACCGGGGCAGCGAGGTCGATGCGCGCCGGGCGGGACGCGAACTGGGAGTCGACGCCGTGCTGATCGGCAGGCTGGCGCGCAGAGGGAATGACCTGACGATCAATACGGAGCTGGTCAGGGTGAGCGACGGCAGTCAGATCTGGGGCGAGAGGTTCGTGCGCCGGATGTCGGATCTGATCGCGGTCCAGGACGAGATCACCTGGAAGATCACCGATCGTCTCAAATACAGGTTGAGCGAATCCCAGAGGCAGTCGATCGCCGGGCGGGGAACTCAGAATTCCGAGGCATACGAGCTCTATCTCAAGGGGCGGTATTTCTGGAACCAGGGGACGCTCGAATCGATGAAGCAGGCCGACAGGTACTTCGAGGAGGCCGCGGCGAAGGATCCGGAGTACGCGCTTGCGGCCGCCGGGTGCGCCGCCTGTCATGCCGCCGGAACCGACGAAGCCAGCCCGAAGGAGGCCATGGAGAAAGCCCGGATGGTCGCTCAGGCGGCGCTCAATATAGATGATACGATCGTCGGGGCGCACCTGACGCTGGCCAGGGTCAGGCTGCGTTATGACTGGGACTTCGCGGCGGCCGAGCGGGAGTTCCGTCGCGCGATCGAACTCGATCCGCGCAGCGCGCTCGCGCACCAGCGTTACGCCGAATTCCTGGCGCTGATGGGCCGCTTCGACGATGCCGTCAGGGAGATCGGAGAGGCGCGCACGCTCGATCCGCAGTCGGTCGCCGTCAACCAGACGCTCGGCACTCTGGCCTTCTACGAGCGCCGCTTCGACAGCGCGATCGACCTGTTCAGGCAGGGGCTCAGGATCGACAACGGATATTCGCCGGCCTGGGCGCGCCTCGGGCAGATCTATGATCTTCGCGGCGAGACCGGTAACGCGGTCAGCGCGCTGCTCGAAATGAAGAAACTGGAGGGGCGGAAGACCGTCGCTCAACAGCTCGAGGAAGCGTTCAAGGCCGGGGGACGTGTCGGTTTCTGGCGCGATTACCTGCGCGATCTGGAGAGTGAAGCCGGGACGAAATATGTTCCGTCGTGCGATCTGGCGGCGGTTCACCTCCGGCTCGGACAGCGGGATCTGGCCTTCGCCGCGCTCGACAGGGCGTTCGAATCAAGGGAGGGCGGCATCGTCGAGCTGAAGGTCGATCCGACCTTCGAGGATCTCAGGCAGGCGCCGAGGTTCCAGGATCTGCTCCGCCGCGCGGGTCTTGTAAAATAATGGTAACTGCTCAGCCCTCGGAGAAAGGAAGAAATTGGACAGGATTAACAGGATTTGACAGGATTAAGTCTGATGGTGTTCGCGCCCGTATTCCCTGGCAAATGGACTTCGACTTATATCCGAGCTCATTTTCCCCCTGAGTTTAATCCTGTAAATCCTGTCAAATCCTGTAAATCCTGTCCAATTTTCTTCTCCTCTCTGTGGGTTGAGCGTTACAACTTTTAACTGCATTATCGAACGGGATAAGCGATGTCATTCATACAATTCCTTGGAGCGACTCACACCGTGACCGGGTCGAAGCATCTGGTGCAGGTGGACGGGTACCGGACGCTGGTCGACTGCGGGCTTTTTCAGGGGCTCAAACAGCTCCGGATGCGGAACTGGGACCCGTTTCCGATCAATCCGACCTCGATCAATTCGGTGATCCTGACGCACGCACACATCGATCACACCGGTTATCTGCCGAGGCTGGTCTGGGAGGGATTCAGCGGTCCGGTCTATGCCACACCGGCGACGGTCGAACTGGCGCGGATCATGCTGCCGGATTCGGCGCGGTTGCAGGAAGAAGAAGCGGCATACGCCAACAAGGTCGGATCGACACGCCACTCGCCGGCCCTGCCGCTCTACACTGAAAAGGATGCCGAGACGGCGCTCAAGCTGTTCGACAGCGTCAACTATCACAAGCCGGTCCGGTTGACGCCGAAGCTCTCATTCGAATTCGTGACCGCGGGCCACATTCTCGGATCGTGTTTCGTCAGGATGCGCATTAAAGATGATGACGGGGAAGAGAAGACGATTCTGCTGACCGGAGACATCGGCCGTTACAACGAGCCGATCGTTCGCGATCCTGCGCCGGTCGAGGAGGCGGACTACATCGTCCTCGAATCGACATACGGCGACCGGAGGCACCCGGACTTCGACGTCAAGGCGAAACTCGCCGAGATCATCAACGAGACATCGCGGCGCGGAGGCCACATCCTGATCCCCGCCTTCGCCGTCGGCAGGACTCAGCATCTCCTCTACCTGATCCGCGAACTCGAGGAGAGCGGCGAGATCCCCATTATGCCGGTCGTCGTCGACAGCCCGATGGCCGTCAGCGCGACGAAGCTCTATCTGCGCCACCGCGAAGAGCACGATCTCGAAATGAAGGATCTGGTCGATGAACAGAGAAATCCGATGGCGACACGCCGTTTCACGCTCGCCCGGACCGTCCAGGAATCGAAATCGATCACGGCCTCAGAGGAGCCGACGATCGTCATCTCGGCCAGCGGCATGGCGACCGGAGGACGCATCCTCCATCATCTGATGCGACGATTGCCGGATGAACGCAACACCGTGGTCTTCGTCGGTTTTCAGGCCGAGGGCACGCGCGGCCGCAGGCTGATCGACGGCGAGGACGAGGTCAGGATCTTCGGCCAGATGGTCCCGGTCAGAGCCCGCATCGAGCGGCTCGAAAATCTCTCCGCCCACGCCGATTACGAAGAGATCCTGCGCTGGCTCTCCGGCTTCAAGCGCCCGCCCCGCAAGGTCTTCCTCGTTCATGGCGAATCCGGCGCCATGAACGCTCTCAAACAGAAGATCACCGAAAAGTTTGGCTGGAGCGTCCAGATCCCGGATTATCTCGAGAAATTCAATCTATAGAAGTACAAAGTAACTGCTCAGCCCGCGGAGCGGGCGTAAGAACATAGCCCGTGGTGAAGCGCAGGCCGAGCGTAACCCCGGGACAGTCGTTTATTTATTAAGCCCACGGAGTGGGCGGTAGAGCATGCAATTTGTTGATGATCGGGTGATATGTCGCCGCTCACGCGGCTTGAATGAATTGCGCTCTGTTTCCCCGGGTTTCGCTCGGCCTGCGGCCTCGCTTCACCCGGGGCTATATTCTGTCGCCCGCTCCGCGGGCTTGATATGAGAATGTCCCACAAAGGGGCTAAATCGGAACAAGAAAGATTGGGACACCGGCTCCAACGGAGCCGAAGATGACA
>CALBSU010000507.1 GCA_937967285.1 uncultured Acidobacteriota bacterium | reverse complement strand
CTCGCTGCCCGGTGTCTACGGGCCGAGTTCGGTAGTCAGGGACGGCGGCGGCGCCGCCGAGCAGCCTTCGCCGAGCCCTGCAGCGACTCAGGCCCCTGCAACCGCGCCTTCGCCGGCTGCGTCACCGGCGGCCAGTCCGGCAGCTTCGCCCGCTAAATAGGGCGGAAGCGCTGATCTTTTAAAAGTTATCTTCACGCCGAAGTGGTGGAACTGGTAGACACGTACGTTTGAGGGGCGTATGACGCAAGTCGTGGGGGTTCGAGTCCCCCCTTCGGCATTCAAAAAGGCCCGGTCGAGGATATCTCGGCCGGGCCTTTCTGCGTCTTTCTGCAACAAACTGAGTAGTTACTAAAGACCCTGAATACTCTGTTAACAAAATATCTCAGGATTTCTTGACGCCAAGAAACCAAGACATCCAAGATGGATTGCTGGACATAATTGCCCCATTTCCTCCGTTGCATCCATACCATAATCTCCTCCTCTTGGCCTTCTTGGTTTCCTGGCGTCGAAAATCCCAAAATACTGAATAAGAATGCTGATAAAACCGATCATTGCAGGAATTGATCACAAATTGACTGGGGAACAGCGGGCAGGGGAAGGAAAAAGGGGACCGGATTTCCCGGTCCCCTGAGCAGAGAGGCGATAGTCCTTATTACTTGACGACCTTGAACTCGATTCGCCGATTGGCGAACCGGCCCTCGGGCGTGGCATTGGTCGTGACCGGAGCGGTCTCGCCGTAACCCTTGGCGGTCAGCACATCGGCCGCAACACCCTCCTTGACGAGGAAGTCGCGAACCGCGTTGGCGCGCGCATCGGAGAGTTTCTGGTTCATGTCCTCCGCGCCGACGTCATCCGTGTGTCCGGAGACTTCGAGCTTCGTGCCGGCAGGAGCGTTCTTGATGGCCTTGGCCGATTCCTTGAGAACCTCCTGGTTGGCCGCCGGGATCTCAGCCGATCCGGTCGCGAAGTGGATGATATGCAGGTTCAGCGCATTGACCAGGTCCTCGGCCGAATGGCCCGGCAGCAGGGCCTTGAGCGCCGCCAGCGTCTCTTCGATCGACTCCTTGATTCTCGCCTCGACATCGACGAAACCTTCGATGATGTTGAAGTCGGTTCCGAAGAGCGATTTCAGCTTGTCGAGCAGCGTCGCCTTGAGTTCGGCTCCGATGTTCCCGCCGACATGGACGCTGTTGCCCTCGATGCTCACTTCGGCTCCCGGGATCAGCGCCGCCAGCAGACCCTCGAGCTTCGCCAGCCAGTTGACGGGCTTGTAGTTCGGATCCACCTTGATCTCGCCGACCAGATTGTCGCCGAAGACCGCTTTCAGCCTGGCGATGATCTCGTCCTTCGTCTTCTCATCGGGCACGATGCCGGAGAACCCGAGCTTGCCGCCCTCGTTGATCAGCGTCAGCCATGATTCCGGTTTGGTGGCATCTGCCGTCGTGGTCGGGGCCGTGGCCGTATCGGTCTTCGGCGCGCTGCAGTACCTGTAGCCGAAGAACGCCAGGGCCAGCAGAATCAGCAGCGGCAGCAGCCACCGCCAGATCGATGAACCATGTTTGGCCGCATCGTGGGCCGCATCGACCCTCGCCCGCTCCTCCTTGCGAATGAATGACCTGATCTCATGCGGTATCGACGTCGGAACCATTCCGTTCGGAGTCAGGAAATCGATGACGGCCGGAAGGACATACGCCAGCGACGACTTGGCGGTGTGCAGCGCCACACCGGTCTTCGATGCGATGTTCTGAATCGCCTGCGCTCCGAGAGCTTTCTCGAGCTCGGATTCGCTGATCTCGTTGTTCGGGCCGATCTTGACCCACGAATTGACCAGCTCCGAAAGCCCCGCCCTCTTCAGCCTTTCGATGAAACCGCCCAAACCGCCATTGTACTCGTCGATGATCAGCTCGAGCAGCTCCGATACCAGAAGGGCTGACTTCTCTCCCAGTCCGAATTTGCTCGCCGCACTCTGAATGATTGACTCTAATGAACTCATACTTTCTTCCCCTTGGGTTTAGGATTCACTGTCCTATCAACTCAAACTGATACCACCCAAAGGGATCCCCGGCCACATGATCCGGGTTTGATCCCTTTATTATCGATAGGATCCGGAAGCACATTTATATTGAAGTTAAATCCATTGTTATCTTAATGGGATCAGCTCTCGAAGATCATCGGGAAAAATACTGAAAACATACGAAAACGATCTCCTTTACTGCGCTGTAACTTTAGTTTTTGAATTCATGAGGCGCAGAGGGCGAAAAGGGAGCAAGGCTTTATTTGGCGATCAGTACATGGGCTAATGCCCATTGGATGGGACCCGGATATTAATGTCTCTAAAAAACTTTGCTCCCTTTGCGGCCTTTGCGAATAGTTACCTTTGCGAACCTTCGCGTCCAGGCGATTCGAGAGTCCAAAACTATTGTTACAGAGCATTTACCGTGTAACACGCCCCCTGAACAGGATCTATCGGACGTGGCTCATTCCCGGAGCAGGGAGACCGCTGACTCCGTAAAAATACTGATGCCAGATAGGATTGATTTAAGGTAGTCTGCATACTTTTATTACTGAAAACAGCACTCGGAATTATCGGAATTTAATCACTAACCGCAACTCCATTACAAAGGGCATGAGTCGAATGAAATTACTGCAAGGAAACCGAATTAAGTGGCTGATTATGCTGATGCTTGTGCTGATGAGCGCCGGAACGGCGGCGCAGAACACGAGACAGCGGACGACAACGCTGGGCGGAAAATATCAAACTCTGCGCCCTGAACAGCGTGCTCTGATTCAGAAATGGGTGGCGGAATACAACAAGATCAACGGTACTAAGTTCACTGCCGTCAAGATTTATGACGATCTGCCTGCATCCTATAAGACAACCTTCGACGCCGTCACGAATGCGCTGCTTTCATCCAGACTGACCGACGAAAACGGCCGCTCGCTCGGAACGGCCTTGAGCCTGGTCGAGATGGTCGAGACGGTCCACGGCAAGATCCCGCACGTTCGCGGCGATCAGCAGTTCCGTATCTATGTGCTGCTGAAACCGGGCGCGATAGACAAACTGCACGCATCGAAAGAGTTCAAGAGGATCGGCGACAATACCGTCTTTCACAAGGGCTATCCGATCAATTTCAGGCAGTCCGGCGGAGCGCCGTCGATACAATTCTCGATCACCAAAACAGGCAGAAGAGCCGACATCGATGTCGATTATCGCTCTTCCGCCGCCTATGCCGCGCTCTTCAACGGCCATCTGACATCGGCCAACTCCGATGTCAGGGCGGGGAACAATTACGACCGGCACGTCAAACGCTGGCAGGGGTTGTTCGACTGGTGGAAGAACCTGCTCGACAAACTGTTTCTCGAGAATCTTCCGACTGACGAGGCACTGACCACGATCGAGACCTCAGACAGTCCGCGGATCGACGGATCGAAGGATGTTCACGAGGCGGTAAACGACTTCTTCGATTCGTGGCTCGTCAAACGCAAGCCGCTCGATGCAGCCGCCTACCTGTCGATCAAATCCTATCCCTGCATCGTCGAATTTCACGACGGTTCGGCCGTCGACAGTCCGCTGGCCAGAGCGCATGCGGTCAAGCAGATGAAGGACGTCAACGCGAGAATCGGCCAGGTCCGCAACCTTCGCGACGCCATTCAGATGGTCCCGCTCTACGCGCCGGGATCCAAGCCCGTGAACCATCCCTACTCAGGCCTCTTCACCCTCGAGCAGTTGCCCGATCAGGTTGCCTACGAGATGGACTGCCGCATCAGGTACAAGATGAAGATGGTCGAGGAGATCGACAAGCCGGGATCCGGATTCAGCAACTATTACGGAGCCATCGTCAGCCTCAAGGCGCCGGAATACAAGGACCTCTATCTCTTCCAGGTCTGGTCGAAGGAGGGCAAGGACTGGAAGCTGGTCTCGTGGCATTTCGAGCATCCATTCAAGGATGTGAGCGCTCCGCGCATCGCCGACAAAGTCGAACACGAGGTGAATGCTCCGACGGCTCCTCCCGATCAGCGACTCGTCCGTGTGACCTATGATTTCCTGGTCGAATGGCTGCTTGGCCGGAATATCGACAAGGCGCTCTCGCACCTCGCGCCCGAAGCCTACGACTGCGCTCACGACGAAATCGGAATTATTTCATCGACCGAACCCGATCATAGAAAACGGCTCAGGGAATTCTTCTCGCTCATCGCCAGCGAAGTCGGGCGCGGACAGTCGCTCGAAGATATTCTCGTGGCGCCCGACGTATCGCATGATCATCTCGTGCTCCTCGATCACCCCGCACTCAAGGCGTACGCCCTGGCGCGGGTGTCGGATGAACTCTCGGATATGTTCCACTGCGGCAAGCGCCTCTCCGGAATGAAATACGTAAAAGGGCACGCCGAGGGCGCTCCGACCTTCAACAAGGATCATTACAAGACGATCTTTCAGCTCAAACGCGCCGGTGAACACGCCGCAGCCCTGAAGATGATCTGGGAGAAGCAGGGAAGCGACTGGAAGGTCATCTCGATCGATGTCATCGCTCACTGATCATCCGGTCATCTTCTCTGCTACCCGATGAATGATCTAACCGGATGGCCAGACCAATCCGGCGCCAACCGAAAACAGAGGCCGTGCTGTCCAGGACAGTTCGGCCTCTGTTTTCATTTTTTCCTGCCTCAGTCAGTACTTTCAGGAGTTTTACTGATGACATATTTATCAGTCAGGTTGAATAATGACCATCGGTAAATAATCCTGGAGAGATAAGAATAAACAGGGTAGTTCAATATTGCCTGGAATTAATCAGTCCCAGCCCGGATTGTAACCTGATCAAAAAAGATTCTCGGGGCAGAGCAGTCGTGAGATGGAGGATACCCCGATTTATGCTTTGTCCTTTCTGAATGTGGCCTGGATCACATCTGCGAGATCGATTTTTATTTAGATCAGTTACTTTCCAAACAGGATATTTCCCTTGCTATTCCCGATATCGCGCGATCTCAAAATGACCATCCGAAGTTGGATGTGATGTATTGATCGCCAGGATGTGCTCAGGCCGGAGATAATTGATGTATGAGCCTGTCGATTAGACTGGGAGGAGGGCGCATATTGTTAGTTATCTTCGACCTGCAGCACAATTTTTTTGCGATTTAAATCGTTGTTAATGTCCGCGAACCGAAACGCGAAAGTATTGAATTAACAACGAATAACTCCGGGGATGATCTTGTTATGAACACCATAGTCGGCCCATTCATTCAGAATCCGGCTGGAATATTCCTTGTCAGCGGCCTGTTTTTCGCAGCCTACATGCTGACTAAAGGTAAATCGATGATCGCCAATCCCAAAGGATTGCTCTGGCCGGCAACTGCATGGGCCATCTGGGCGATCTGGGAATTTGCGATCGTCAAATTAAGTCCCGAGGCCAATATCCGCGTGGATCTGTTACTGATCGTACCGATCGTCGCGATCTCCGTCTTGTGGGGGCTCTACTCCGCTTTCGTTGCCAGATAACTCAGTCGCGGTTCCGCCTGATGCGCGGCGGTAACTGTCGACTGGAACTGAAACCATAGCTGCCGCTCTAAACGCGGCCGCGAAATTCAAACAGGTTAAATGATGAAAAAGAGAATTATTTCGTTTTTTGTTCTTGTAATGATGTTGACGGGATCGGTTGCGCCTGCCGCCGCACTGAATCAGGCGGATGAGATCAAAACGGTTCCCATCCGGTTCCGTCCGGGAGCTTCCTCGGCGACGGTCTCGGGATCGGTCAAGGGCTATGCGACCGTCGATTACGTTCTCAAGGCCAACGGCGGCCAGACGATGAGCGTGGCGCTGAAATCGAGGAGCACGTCCCTCTATTTCAATATTCTGCCCGGCGAGAACAAGGGAACCGGAGAGGCTCTCAACGCCGAGCCGAGACCCGTCGAGGTGACGAAATGGAGCGGAGAGCTGCCGGGGGACGGCGAGTACATCATTCGCGTCTATCTGGTTCGCGCTGTTGCGCGCAGAGGCGCCACGGCGGCCTACTCGCTGACGGTCTCCATCAAATAACGGATCGCCATTCTCGAATCTGATTGAACCCGATCACCAGCTCGGGAATCAGGAATGGTAAAAAGACCAAGGATTTCAAGGAATACGATTATGATGAAAAAATTCAGCGGTATCTTTATTGCAGGGCTGTTCTTTCTGATGGCCGGCTCTGCTCAGGCTCAGGATGCGAGAAGTTTTGCAATGAGTACTTGCGTGCAGGCGCTCGCACAGCGGATGAGTCAGGAAGTCGGCGGCAGGAGTCCGTATGCCAAAATCGACCCGAGCACAATGCAGTTCCGCCAGGTTTCAGCCTCCAAGGTTGAACTCAGCGGCACGGGAGATTATCGTCGCGATTATAACGATCGCGGGCTCCCGTTCAACTTCAATTGCGTCGTCAGCATGCAGAATGAGTATGTCGCAAATCTGAACTACACCTGGCAGAATTTTTCCGGCAAGACCCGTCCGAAGATGCCTGATTATGATCAGGGATACGAGAACCACAACTACGGGTCGAACTATAATGCGAACGGTCGCGTCTGGTTCAGCGGCGGTATTCTCAACCGCAACAGCGGTAAGGGTGTCGACGTCAGGGAGCGTTCGCAGGCCGATTCGGCGAACATCCAGCAGTGGGATTATCAGAAGCAGCCCAACCAGACCTGGGACATCGTCGATCTGGGCAACGGCGAATATTCGATCATCAGCCACTTCAGCAACAAGGTTCTGGATGTCTACGGCGGAGGCAGGGGAGACGGCGCCAACGTCGTCCAGTATCGCTGGCACAACGGTGAGAACCAGCGCTGGAGGATTCAGCGCACCGCGAGCGGTTTCTACCACATCATCAATGTCGGCTCCGGCAAGTGCCTGGAGGTCAGTCAGCGCAGCGTCCAGGATGGTGCGAACATCCAGCAGGGCACCTGCATGAACGGCGCTCCGCAGCAGGAATGGAAATTCGAGCAGTAAGTCCGGATCGGCAGTCAAATCTGATTTGACGCAGTGATACGGAACCAGCAAACCCGCGCACTGGCGGCTGAGAAGCGAGGTTATAGATCAGACCCCTCATTTTTCTCAAAGTCCCGGTGCCGGGTTTTTAAGGATGATATACAGGATGATCAAAAAATTTCATAAAGCCTTGAATTCATCGCTGACGAAGTTGTTTTCGTTAAGTCTGTTGATTGTTCTTTGCGCCTGCGGATCGAGCGCCTCAGAGGAGAAAGCGGCCGCTCCGACGCCGTCTCCTACAGTCGATTTCTCGATGCAGGAGACGAAACCGATCCAGAATCCGCCTGACGAGCCGTTCTCAAGAAAACTGAAGCCGGGCGAGTTCACCTGGAATCCTGAGCGGTCGACGAAAGGCCCGGCCGTCGTGGTGGTGAGCATTCCGGAGCAGCAGGCCTATGTCTATCGCAACGGAATCCTGATCGGCCGCAGCACGGTCAGCACCGGGCGAGCCGGACACAATACTCCGACGGGTGTTTTCCACATCCTCGAGAAGCAGGTCAAACATTTTTCGAGCACCTATAACAATGCCCCGATGCCGAACATGGAGCGCCTGACGTGGGACGGAATCGCGCTGCATGCAGGCAATCTGCCCGGTTACCCGGCGTCGCACGGCTGCGTCAGGCTGCCGCTCGAGTTTTCGAAGCTGCTCTACACCGTCACCTCGAAGGGCTCGACGGTCGTCATTGCCGACAAGACCTCCGATCCGATGGAGACGGTCCATCCCGGAATGCTGATGCCCGCGAGCGTTGCCAATGCCGGCGATGCGGAACTTGACGCCGAGCTCAACCGTTACAGCTATGTCTGGAAGCCGGAGAAGGCTCCCGAAGGTCCGCTCAGCCTGCTGATCAGCGCCGCCGACAAGAAGATCTACGTCTATCGTAACGGCATTTTGATCGGCGAATCGAGGCTGGCGATCACCAGCCCCGAGGCGCCGCTTCATCCGGGTGCGTACGTCATGCTCGACGGGTATTCGGAACTTCCCAGCTCGTTCGTTCCGGACAGTAAGGCGCGGCGCTGGATGGCCGTCGGAATTCCGAACAAGGACGGGCAACTGGCCGTTCAGGATATCCGCGGGCGCGTCAAGATCCCGCACAAATTCGCCGCGGAGATCTACCCGATCCTTCAGCCGGGCGATGCGGTCATGATCACGGACCTGCCGGCTACACGGCAGACCACCGCGCATGACAAGGGTTTCTCAGTCATCACCGTCGACGAGAAGGTTCAGGGAAGCAACACCACCGCGAAGCCTAAAGGCTAAGTGAGAAGTCAACAACGTTAACCAATAATTTCGAGGTAAAGATGAAAAAAGTATTGATCGCAACCGTATGTCTGGCAGCAGGAATCGCTGCCGGCTGCAGCTCCTCCGATAATGCGACTACGACCGCCCCGACTCCGACGCCCACCGCCGAGGTGGCAATGACCGAGCCGACTCCGGTTCCGACTCCCAGCATCGTCAGGACCGAGACGAAGTCACACACTGACGGCTCCGAGATCACCATCAATCATCATAGCGACAACAGCAAGCACGAGCACCGCGTATTCAAATCGGGCCCGCTTCATTCCGTTACGCGGAAGACCCATTCCGACGGGACGGTAACGGCTCACGTCGTTCATCGCGATGACAACACCGAGGTCGAGGTCAAGGACAAGAACTGGGTCGAAAAATCCATGGACGCCACCGGCGATGCGCTCGCCAAGGCGGCCGGCAAGACAAAGGACTTCGGTGAAAAGGTCGGCGAAACTACCGAGAAGGACGCTAAAATGGTCGGCGGCAAGATCAAAGATGGCGCTGAAAAGGTAGGCGACGAGGTGAAGAAAGATGTCAAAGGCGTCGGACATGGCATCAAGAAGATCGCCGAAAAGACCAAAAAGGCAGTCACCAACTGAACTCCCCGATACCTGGGATAAAGTAACACGCGGCTGAAGGAACTTTAAAATTCACGGCCGATGTTATGAAACTAAACAGACGAAAATCCAGGTTTTCGTCTGTTTAGTTTTTTCGTTTCTAATCAATATCAATTTGTCTCTCGCCGCTCACGCGGCTTGAATGGGTGACGGCGCTGTTTCCCTTGGGTTCGCCCGGGGCTACAATCTGTCACCCGCTCCGCGGACTGAGCAGTTACTTTTCGTTTATGATGAATTATCTCAGTGGAATTTAAACTTAGACGGATTGCAGATGGTTTCAGTGTAGATATGACCAAGGTTAGCGGGAACAATAGAGTGTGGCGGGGAGGACGGCTCGGCTCCCTGCTTCTATCGATCGCGGCGGCGTTTTGTCTGAGCTCCGCGGTATGCGCTCAAACACTGCCTCTGCCGGTCATGCCGCAGGCAACTCCGGCGCCGGCCGCGACGCCTTCCGGCGGCGAGAAGAAGGGAACGAGCGCCATCCCGCTCGAGGATGTGGTCGATACCGCGGTAGATACCGAGCGACTGCTGACCGAGATCGTTAACCGCATATCACAGCTTCCGGATCCGGTCGATGAGGAGCGTGAAATCCGTGCGCGGCTCAGGGTTCTGACAACCGAAGCCCGTGATGCCGAAAGGCTCTTCCTTCAGCCGCCCAATCTGAGCGAATTATGGAGGCTGGCGCAGTTGTGGCGGAGCTATGCGTGGGACTGCGCCGAGGAACGCCGGAGAGTCGATCTGCGCGCCTCGCGGCTTTCAGAGGAGATCAGGCTGCTCAACCAGCGTGAAGGCCAGTGGCGGGCGACGCTTGCCGGGACGCAGGAGACAGCGGACCTGACAGAGGTCTTTCAGAGGATCCGCGATTCGCTCTCGAAGATCGAGATGAGCCGTGATCGTCTGCTCGAACGTCAGCGCAAGATGATTACGCTCCAGAACCTGCTCTCGCAGCAGGACGATGTGATCTCTGGTATCGTCGGCCAGATCGACGCGGCGAAGCGGAAATACGAAGGATCGCTTGTGGTTCGCGATTCCTATCCCCTCTGGGACTCGCGGGCCTACACGCAGAAATTCCAGGTTCTGCGTTTCGTCTTCGGCGGAGGCCTGTTTCATGACCTGCTCAGCGGTTTCCACATGGTGCGTCTTTCGAACTATCTGATTGCCGTGCCATTGTCGTTATTTATCGTCTCGCTCGGACTGGTTTTCCGTCTGCGCAGGTCACAGTCGGCTCTGGGTGGTGAGGTTGATGAGCGGGCCGACATTCTGAAGTATCCCGTCTCTCTCTCTCTGCCTGTGCTTCTGCTGAGCGTCGTGGTCCTCTCCTACTACAGCCTGCCGCTCGGGATCATCAATGTCCTGATGCTGGTCATGGTTGTCCCGGTGCTGCGGATCACTCCACATGTCATCGAGCCGTCGTTCCGGCCCCTGCTCTATGTATTTCTCATTGTATTTCTGATGGATATGGTTCGCAGGTCGTTCACGGCCTCGCCGGTGACGGAGCGGA
>CALBSU010000506.1 GCA_937967285.1 uncultured Acidobacteriota bacterium | reverse complement strand
TGATCTTATAATCACGCGGAGTGAGTTTCGACTCATAAGCCGGCCCGCCGTTTAATTGGATACGCAGCACAGGATTCATCGGATTATCACCGTCAACGACAACGAGTATGGCTGTTTCCTCTCCGTCTTTCGAGCGCAAAAGTCCGGTAAAGCCGGCCCATCTACCGGATACCTGTAGCAATCCGGAATTGAACAGTCGATATTCGCGGCCGCCGTCCGTAAAACGAATCCTGCCTCGCGCTTTTCCGTTCGCGGGCTGGCTGATCTGCAAGTCGAAATCTTTCACCTTGACCGACACTGAACGATTTTTAAGTAAACTCATTGGCCGGCTGGGCAGATCCGCCGTTCGTTTCAGAACTCGCCCGCCCTGCTCGCCGGTCGCATTGCCGTCGCGCAATGCTATGCGACCATTGACCAACACGTGTCGCATTCCTTCGGAAAGGCGCGTAGGTTCTTCATAGGTCGCGTAGTCCCTGATCGTTGCCGGATCGAAGACCGCTATGTCCGCCGCCATGCCGACGGCCAGAAAGCCGCGGTCCGCCAGTCCGATGATGCTCGCCGGCAGGCCCGTCATCTTGCGGACTGCGTCTTCGATCGTCAGCGTCTTCGTCTCTCTTACATAATGTCCAAGCACGCGGGGAAACGTACCGAAGGCGCGCGGATGCATGCCGGGATTGGCTATTGCCGCGCCGCAGTCGCAGGAGACCGCGGTCCCGGGATATTGCAGCAGCAATTTCAGATCTTCCTCCGCGCCGAATTTAAGGATCGCCGAGGGGCTCTCTTTCTCCAGGATGCCGATCATGGTCTCGCCCGCGCCCGCCTTGCTTTCATTCATATACTCGGTGAATTGGCGCTGATGAGACGCGACATAGATGTTTTCGGGCGTCAGAATGCGGGCTTTGATCGCGGCTTCGATCTCCTGCGCGATTCGGGAGCGCAGGGCAGGGTCGGCGAAACGCTTCAACGTCTCAGCGCGGCCGCCCTCGAGAGCCCATGCCGGGACGAAGAGCGCGCCGAGGCCTGTCTGCCCGGCGAGATACGGATAGATGTCCGCGACCGTTTCGCGCCCGCGCGCAGATGCGGCGCGCATCATCGCGACGGCATCCCGCGCCTTACCCTGTTCGTGCCCCTGAACTTTCATATGAGTCACGACGGGCATCAGCCCGGCCTTCTCGCCGATCTCGATCGTCTCGCCAATCGCCTTAAGGCTGCTGAAATTCGTCTCAGGCATCAGCCGGTCGTGATTCGGGAAGTTGGTTCGCCACGGAGCGGCGGCCTGCAGCACTGCGATCACTTCCTCGGTTTTCGCGAAGTAGCCGGGTTTGTAATCCAGTCCCGATGAAACACCCCATGCGCCGTCCTTCAGGCCTGTTGTAATAAGGTCGCGCATCTTCTGAATCTCGTCCGCGGTCGGGCGGCGGTCCGCCTGCCCAACGACTGAGGCCCAGACCGAATTGAAGCCGATGTAGGCGCCGAGATTGACTGCCAGCCCCTGGCCGCTGAAATCGTTGAGCTGTCGCGGGATCTCAAGGCTGCCCGACCCGTCGGCGTTGATGATCTCGGTCGTCACTCCCTGAGTCAGCATGTTCACCGCCGTCGCTACGCCGGCCCTCGTCGCGTGGCTGTGCAGATTGATGAAGCCCGGTGAGACAACCAGCCCGCTGACATCCAGCTCCGTCGTTGCCCGCGCGCCGCTCAAATTGCCGATCCGTGCAATGTAGCCGTTGCGCACCGCGATGTCGGCTCGATAACCGCGCGCGCCGGTTCCGTCGACGACCATGCCGCCGCGCAGAATGATGTCGTAGTTTTCAACTGCGCTCATGATCGAGGCGGGCGGCAGCAACATGGCGCTCAGCAGAACGAGTGTCGCTGCCCGTCTCAATTTTATCCGATTCTCATGCTTCATCTGTTTTGTCCTCTTTTCAGTCCTGTCACGATGAGCCCCAAACCGATTGACGACCCGGTAAAGGCTTGTGTTCCGATCGTCGAAGTTCTATTGTTTCGACGCCGTCGCTTTAGAACACTATAATAAGTTGCACGTTGGTGAAAACAGACCCGAATCCGATACTGAAAGGACAAAATCGATGAGCAGTCAGAATCTGGAACTGATCAAAGGCTTGTATGCGGCATTTGCGAAAGGCGATATTCCGGGAGTCCTTGGGACCCTCGACCCGAATGTCGAATGGACGGAAGCTGAAGGGTTTCCTTATGGCGGCACCTACACCGGTCCGAATGCAGTGCTTGAAAACGTCTTTATGCGACTTGGAACCGAGTGGGAGGGATTTTCAGCGGTTCCTCACGATTACGTCGACGGCGGCGACAAGATCGTCGCGCTGGGCAAGTATGGCGGAAAGAATAATGCTACGGGCAAGAGCTTCTCTGCGGATTTCGCACACGTCTGGACGCTCAAAGACGGGAAGGCTGTCCGTTTCTATCAGTATGTCGATTCGCACATCGTTCGCCAGGCGATGTGATCCAAACCAGTTTCAAGCAGGACAATCAGGGCGATAGCGACCAATAATAACCGGTCGCTATCGCCCCGGGCATTTCAGACGGGAGATTGAAAACATCCGGCTCATACACATTCAACGTCAGCTCGAACCATCGCCACGTCTCTTTATACTTTTTACTTTCTACTTTCTACTTTCTACTTTATTTCTGACAGGATCATCCGGATTCCAATACGGTTCCGGAGCGGGTATGAATTCGATCGGAACCTCCTTGATGAACCCTTTCAGCCATTCGGCGCAGTATTTCATCCCCGGCTGTTCGGAAACGACGTGGCCGAGGATGATGAGCGCTTTCTTCTTTCCGCTGGTGATGGTGTCCTGAACGTATTCGACCAGTTCCCATTCGTTCGTTTCCCCGATAATCAACACATCGACATCGTCCTGAGAGATCAGCGGAATGCCGGGAAAGAGGCTGCAGTTTCCCCAACTGGCCACGGCTTTATTGATCTTCAGGCCGGGATCGCCTACGACGCGGAGCGTGCCGATGCCCAGCTTCTTCTTTATCTGCGCGGCGAACCGGGCGAGCGGGATGCCGGGAAAGGTGAAGAGCTTGGGATTGGCGGGGTCGGCGTGTTTCTCCCAGCCGAGTTCTCGCATCATTCCGATGGCGATGCCGTCAGGGGTGCGCCTGTGCCAGTGGTCGTGAAAATGGAAGACGGCCATGTCGTTCCGTGTCAGGAAGTCCAGCTTGTGGCGGTAGGTCGGGTCATCGAGGATCTGATCGGTCCGGTCCTGGTGAGAGAAGAACGTCGATTCATGTGTGATGATCAGATTCATGCCGGCGGCGGAGGCGCGTTTGATGACGTCATAAGTCGCCATCATCGTCGTGGCGATGCCCTTGACCGGGGTGCTGTCTGACCCGGCGATGAGGTTGTCCACGGTCCGCTCCTGCCATGGGATGCCGACGTTGGCCTTGATCCGTGCGACCACTTCGCCGGCAGTGAGCAGGGGATTGATCCGCGGCTGATCGAAACCGACTGCCGCCAGACCGAGCGAAGCGTACAGGAAATCCCGCCGCGACGGATCGTATTCTCGCGTCATTGGTGACTCCTTCCGGAATGTACCTGCAGATGATTTTTGAGGAACCTGCCGGTGTGCGATCGTCGGCAGGCGGCAACCTCTTCCGGAGATCCTGTGACGACCACTTCGCCGCCGGCGTGTCCACCCTCGGGGCCGAGGTCGATCACGTGGTCGGCGATCTTGACGACATCCATGTGATGCTCGATCAGTATCACCGTATGCCCGGAGTCGACAAGCCGGTTGAGCGCTTC
>CALBSU010000505.1 GCA_937967285.1 uncultured Acidobacteriota bacterium | reverse complement strand
GGCCCCGCGGCCTGAAATCCATCGCAATAAAGACAACAGGAAAAGATCTCATGCGCATCACCGGAATCAATGTTTATCGAGTCGATTTACCGCTCTGGGAAGGCAGCTATAAATGGTCCGGCGGCAGAAGCGTCGAAGTCTTCGACTCGACCGTGGTCGAGCTGCAGACCGATGCGGGCCTGACCGGATGGGGCGAAGTCTGCCCGCTCGGCCCGGCCTACCTGCCCGCTTACGCTGCCGGAGCGAGGACCGGCATCGCCGAGCTGGCTCCGCAACTGATCGGGATCGATCCGACGGAGCTGAACCTCGTCAATCAGCGCATGGATCAGTCGTTGCGCGGCCACCCGTACGTCAAGTCGGCGCTGGATATGGCCTGCTGGGACATTCTGGGCAAGGCCTGCGGACAACCCGTTGCGACGCTGTTCGGAGGACGCTACGGAGAAGACTTTGCGCTCTATCGCGCGATTTCCCAGGATACGCCGGAGCGGATGGCTGCGAATGCCGGCAAGTACCGGGCGGAAGGCTACACGAAATTTCAGCTCAAATCCGGCAGCGACGTCGAGACGGACATCTCCAGAATTCACGCCGTGGCGGCCGAGATGCAGCAGGGAGATGTGCTGGTCGCAGACGCCAACTGCGGCTGGACGCAGCATCAGGCGCTGGCGGTCGCGGCCGGCGTCCGCGATGTCAACGTTTATATCGAGCAGCCCTGCCTGAGTTACGAGGAATGCCTGGTGGTGCGCCGCCACACCGATCGCCCGTTCATCCTCGACGAAGTGGTCGACGATGTGAAGACGGTCGTCCGCGGTTACGGCGACCAGGCGATGGATGTCATCAATCTCAAGATCTCGAAGGTCGGCGGCCTGACCAGAGCCCGGCAGATTCGAGACCTGTGCGTCTCGCTCGGCATCGCCATGACAATCGAGGACACCTGGGGCGGAGATATCATCACGGCGGCCATCGCTCACCTGGCGCACAGCACGCCGCCTGAACTGCTCTTCTCGGCGACCGATTTCAACAGCTATGTGACCGTCAGCATCGCCGACGGCGCGCCGCAGCGGCAGCACGGCCGGCTGGCCGCCTCGACCCAACCCGGACTGGGAATAGAGCCGCGAATGGGCGTTCTGGGAGATCCGGTGCTGACGGTCAGATGATACGCACCGGCATCAGTAAACACTGATTTTGACTGAGTTCGAAGACGCTCCGTCTCCCGTCAGGATGACATCTACCTCGCCCCGGCCCTTCAGGCTCCGAGGCAGGCGGACATTCACCTGATCGAGTCCGGCAAAACCTTCCTGCGACCCGGCATACAAAAGCTCGGTATCGGTGCCGCCGATTGTCACGTTCACGGCGCCGAGTGAGCTGCGGTTTCGAATGCCTGTGCCGTACAGAATCAGAAAGACCTGATCCGTCTCCTGCCCCAGATCGATCGGAACCGGAACGAAGACCTTCTGTTCCGCATCGAACTTCGCGACCGGCTCGTAGCTCTGCTCGCCATCTGCTTTGACTCGCAAGACAACTGCAGCAGCCACTCCCTGTCCGCTGGCATTGGCCGTGAAAAGCCCCGGCGCGATTGGCGCAATCCGCATCATCTCAACGGCTGTGACGTCATTCCCGTTATTGATGATGACCGCGGCCGAATCGGCGATCACCCCGTCGGGAATCTGGTAATTGATCTGAGTCGGCGAAACAAAGAAGATCGGCGCCAGCACCTGCGTTGTCGCGTCGACGCGTACTGCAACCATGGTCCCCGCGAGCGACGTCGGCAGCGGCATGGCGGAGGCGGCCTGAGTTTCCGAAGCCAGATTCGATCCGAAAGCGGCAACGATTGATCCGCCGGCAAGCGCCGTATTCCCGTAACTGGCGGCCGATACGCTGGTCACAGCTCCGACCGCCGATCGCGTTGCGGTGAACCAGCCGGTTTTGACGGGAACCGTATTCGGATCCTTCGGATCCTGCCCCGCCCTGAAAAATGAGACCTTGCCGGCGAAGGTGTTGGCTGAAACCAGATCGCCGCTGAATACCAGCACTCCCACATCATGCGCGACATTGCCGATCGGAAATTCGATACCACCTGAGATAGTGCCATGCGAGGATCCATGCTGCGCCCAGTCAGCTATTGTCGACCCGGCCGGCGGCATCTGATCGGATCTCGCATCGAGCAGCAGAAAGGACCCTTTGCCGTTCATTTCAGCATCGAACTGCAAACTATGCTCCTCGATGTCTGAAAACTTGAAATCGACTTTCCATCGGCCAGCCAGATATGGCGGTTGTGCAAATGAGATTGAAGAGGGAGGCGGGGAAACTGCAAATATAGTAATTATTCCGAAAAAGATCAGCAGGCGTTTCATATCGGATCACCTCCTGTGACGACGATCCCGACAATGCAATATACAGATCAACCGCATTTACGCGGCTGTTAATGACCGGCTTTGAAGCACCGGAAAAAGAATATCACGGTTATTCAAACAGCGGCAATGAACTTTCATTTACAGTTTTTTCGAGGGTCTTTGACAGTAATATTCGATACAAACGATCGCTCACCACCCGATCAGGCCGTTCCGGAAAACCTGTTGACGGTATCATCTTCAATCGCCTAGCATATCGCCGTTGAAGTTCAGGCGCCTGATCCCCTCGCCGGCAACTCAACCCGGAGGCAGGGATTTACACTCTTTCATCCGGTGTCCGACAATATTTCAAACAACAACTCAACGGCACGACACTGATTCCTATCAGGCCTGACTGGCGAGAATACTACCGGGAGAGATGTAATGATGAGGATTGGCTTGATAATGTTACTGCTTTTCGGTGCGAATACCTGCTCTGATTTTCTGCCTCGATCGCAATCCTCAGACCTTGCCGGAAAATGGAAAATCGAGATCACATTCGAGAAGCAGGATTCACGGACGCTGAGTTTCGAGGCGGACGAATCCGGCACGGGATCGCTCAAACTTGAAGGCGAGAGGTCAAACTGGGACGAACCCGCCAAACCCACAAAAGCAAAATGGATGGTCGAGTCAGGTAAACAAATGATCATCATCGCCCCGATCGAGTTTCCAATCGGCAACGTCGGACGCGAGCCCGGGATACTGCGCTTGAAAGGCGTTTTTGAATCGGAAAGCAGGCTTAAGGGCGAACTGGCCTTTTTCAGAATGGATCAGGACCCGATGGATCCAAATGAAACTCCCTCCAAAACCGGGAAGTTCCATGCCGTACGCACGGATGCCAAAAATTAGAAATCTAACAAATCTCACTCAAATGAAATTTTCAAATGCCTGGAAATTCATTGATTTCTGTTTATAAGACTGCTTAAATCCAGATGGTCGATTTTAGGCCACATTCTCACTGGACAAAATCTCGCAACTATCGAACCCGCCCGTTCTCTCCGATAGTTGTGACAGACCCTCGATAAAAAGCAGTATCCAGAAGAAAACCTGAACTGGAATCCTCAATCAACCGAAGCGAAAGGCTGATTTGTGAGGCTTGGCGCGTCGGTTTAATTCCCGTTCAAAGCGGCTCTTCTGTGCATCCTGTCTTTCACTTTTGATCAGATGTCTCCGGGATTTTGTCTTCATGATGGTTAAATCGGCGCACTTCCGATGTGGACTCAATTTCCGCTGTATTTCCAGGAACAAGATCTGGCCATGCGCCGGAGAAAATACAGGATTACCCGTGGTTAGAGGTCCAAAATCCAGAGCCCAGGTGTAGAAACAGGTGCGAGTGACAGGGGAAAATATGAAGAATAATCGTTCAACCTCACAACGATATGGTCTGATCATGCTGCTGGTTACGGCGATACTGGGATTTATCGGTCTGGTCTCCATTTCCAGAATTTCAGCACAGGATGATACGCGGAAGATGGTTCCCGCCAGAATGAGATCCGAAGATATCTTCGGACCATTCGATTACGATTCTTTCCTCGAAAGGGAGAAGAACGGCGAGTTTCCATTCCAGGGCGGAGACGTTCCCGTCATTTCTCCATACAATTCCCTGTCCAACAACAACTCAGGCAGCACTGCCACGGCATTCTTCACTCAGAGCGAGACTTCACTGGTGGCGTTCGGGAATACGGTGGTCATCGGGTTCAACGATTCGGGATCCAACTCCGGCGGCACGAACAAATTCACGGGATTCGCCCGATCCACCGACGGGGGCGCCACATTCGTTGATGGCGGCACACTGCCTACCAATCCGATAGGCGATGCCGGCGATCCGGTGCTGGCCCGCAACGAAGCGACCGGTCGAATCTATTTCTCCACCTTGGGTTTTGGCTCCCCTGGCACCATTCAGGTCTTCCGTTCTGACGACAATGGCGCCACATGGATGGCGCCGGTTAGCGGAACTCCCGGCGGCAGCAGCGAGGATAAACAGTGGCTGACAGTAGACAATTTCGCCGGGGCGGGCAACGGGAATGTCTACCTGCTGTCGCGTCGATTCGGCTCCGGGCCCGGGATCTACTTTTTCAGCTCGACCGATAATGGCAGCACGTACGGTCCCAACGGCGGCACGCTCATCGTCGCAGGATCTCAGGGGGCCTATATTTCAGTCGGTCCGGACCATTCGATCTATGCTTTCTGGTATGCCGGAACGACGTTACAGATGCGCAAATCGACAGATTTCGGCGCCACTTTCGGCTCCGCGATAACTGTGGCATCCGGCCTTGTAGGCGGTTCAAACGGAGATTTAAGCCTGACCGGCATCCGGCAGGGGACAGCGACGGCGGCAGGATTCCGCAGCAACGAGTTCCCGCACGCAGCCGTCAATCCCGTGACCGGGCATATTTATGTCACCTACGC
>CALBSU010000504.1 GCA_937967285.1 uncultured Acidobacteriota bacterium | reverse complement strand
GCGCGCGCCGAAGTCTCGCTGGCCAGAGCCATGATCGCCGAGGCGAGGGCGATGCTCGAGAAGACCGTCGTCCGGTCTCCGATCGACGGCGTTGTGCTCCACAGGCACCTCAAGACCGGTGAAAATGTGCTCAGCTCACCGGCCGGAGGTAACCAGCCGATCCTGACCATCGCCGACAACTCCGTCCTTCGCGTCCGCGTCGATGTCGATGAAGTCGATGTCGGCCGGCTGAGAGAAGGGCAGGACGCCTGGGTCCGCGCCGATGCTTACGGCGACAGGAAGTTCCCCGGACGCGTCATCCGCGTCGGCGAAATCCTCGGCCGCAAGAACCTCCGCACCGACGATCCGGTCGAAAAGGTCGATACCAAAATCCTTGAAGCGCTGATCGAACTCGAACCGGGAAGCGAGCTCAAGCTCGGCCTCCGCGTCGATGCCTTCATCTCTCTCAAACGGTAACCCGGCGGGCGCCGGCCTCAGGGTCGGACCGGTCATTCCTTCTGCCTGACTGTATTTTTGAGGGCGGTTGGCTTAGATTGATAACCCGTGAGGCCGGCGTTCCCGTTATGAACCGTACAGACCGATTACTGGCGATCGTGCTCGAACTTCAGCGCAAGGGACATCGGCGCGCTGAGGACCTGGCTGCAACCTTCGAGACGAGCAAGCGGACGATCTATCGCGATATCCAGGCGCTCTGCGAATCGGGCGTCCCGGTTGTCGCGCAACCCGGCATCGGTTATTCGCTGGTCGAGGGATACTTTCTGCCTCCGGTCGCCTTCAGCGCGGACGAGGCGACGATGCTCCTGCTCGGCTCTCAGTTCGTCGCCGACAATTTCGATGCACGGTACAGGGAAGCGGCCGAGGCCGCCGGCCGCAAGATCGAGGCTGTCTTGTCGGAGCCGCTTCGCAGCGAGGTCGCCTCACTCAGGGAATGCATCGTCTTCGTGACGCCCGAGACCCTCGGCCGCGATGCGCTCGCCGGCCCGCTCCAGCAACTCAGGCGCGCTATCCTCGAACGCAAAACCGTCCGCTTTCATTACCATACCCGTTACTCAAGCGACGGGCGCAGCGCCAGAAATTACAGGGAAGCCGATCCGTACGGCCTGATCCATTACGGCGATTCCTGGTACCTCATCGCCTGGTGCCACCTCAGAAACGACTACCGTAATTTCAAGGTCGCACGGATCGCGGACTTGAAGATCCTCGACCGCGTCTTCGAGCGTGACCCGAAATTCAGGATGGAACCGCCCGAGGAGGACAATCGCGATCTGATCGTCAGGGCGATCTTCGATCACGAGTCCGCTCCCTGGGTCAAAGAGAGCAGATCATATTATATAGATGAGATGGAAGATGTTCCGGACGGCCTGATGGTGACGCTCCGCGTCAGAGTGGAAGACGAGATTTTTCAATGGTTTATGAGCTGGGGCGGCCATGTCAGGGTACTGGAACCGGAATCCCTTCAGCTCCGGCTGGTCGAGGGCGCGAAAAATATCCTGAAAAATTATTCCTGGTGAAAATACTGCTGACATAGGGGTGTCACCGGCTTCGATTATCTTACAAACCTCGCCGGAAATGGCCGGCCAAAATCAAATCAGGCAGAGGAGAATCAAATTTATGAACAAGCAGGCGTTGTCGGGACAGCGAGGGTATTTCAGCATGGTCCACGGTGTGACACTGAGGCTGATCGGTTCGTTCAGCGACGAGGATCTCGATTATCGTCCGCGGCCGGAGATGCGTTCGGTGCGAGACCTGATCCTTCACATCTACGGCGCCGAAAAGGCGATGGCCGAAGGCGTGGTGGCCGGCAAGCTGACTGAAGCCGAGGAGTACAAGGGAATCCCTGAAAAAGACGAGGCGAAGCCCTATCTGGCGGCCATAAAAACCATCGCCGATGCGCAGGATTACGCGAAGCGCTGCCACCAGGCGGCCGATGAAGCGCTGGAGAAAGTGACCGACGAGCAGCTCGCCTCGCAGATCGAGTCGCCGTTCGGAACCTTCCTCGGCTGGCAGTACTTCAACTTCTGCTATGACGAGCACTGGCATCATCGCGGCCAGCTCTACACCTATGCCCGGCTGCTCGGCAAAGAGCCGCCGATGCTCTACGATTACGGCAACTGATCTCGTACGCCGCCGGAGGAGGGTCAGCCTGCTCCGGCGGCGTAAAGAAGGCAATTGAATACCACCCGCCGCTGAAGTAAAATCCGCAATCCAGCCGATCAGTCCCCAATTTTGAAAATTCGTTCCCGACCGATTACCCGGAGACATCAAACGAATGAAGTGTGATCGTTACTTGCGTCGCATTACCGTGCGAGAATACCGC
>CALBSU010000503.1 GCA_937967285.1 uncultured Acidobacteriota bacterium | reverse complement strand
CAGCCGCTGCCCGATCATTCGGCCGATCAGGATATCTGGCAGCGCGACTCGATACACGGATTTCAGTGGGGCGCGGCCTTCAAACAGTCGCTGCTCTTTCTCGGCATCCAGCACGGGTTCAGGCTGGCGACCGAACAGGGCAGCCGCGCGGACCTCAAGGGACCGTTCTTCAGGGATTACTGGAAATCCCTGACCAGCCTCAAGGGATGGGCCGATGGCGATCCGTTCATCGTCAACTACATCGGTCACCCGATGATGGGCGCGGTCTCGGGCTACATTCAGATCCAGAATGATCCGAAGGGGATCGACGAAAAACTGAGCCTCAAAAAGAGTTACTGGATCAGCAGACTCAAGGCGATGGGGTGGAGCGCGGCCTACAGCACGCAATTCGAACTCGGTCTGGTCAGCGAGGCCACGCTCGGCAACATCGGCATCCGGCCATACGGCAAGGCCAAGAACCCGATGGCCTATGTCGATCTGGTAGTCACGCCGGTCGTCGGGACGGGCTGGCTGGTCGGCGAGGATGCGCTGGATCAGTACTTCATCAGCCGGATCGAGCGTCGTCTTCCGAATCGGACGACCCTCGTTCTGGTCCGCAGCTTTCTCAACCCGACGCGCAGCTTCGCAAATATTATGCGCGGAAAGTGGCCGTGGCACCGCGACGATCGCCAGTAGCCCGGAACAATCTATGACAACAGGTTACCTGAGTCTTGTCCTCCACGCGCACCTGCCGTTCGTGCGACATCCCGAATACCCCGATTTCCTCGAAGAAGACTGGCTGTACGAGGCGATCAGCGAGACCTACATCCCGCTGCTGATGGCCTTCAACCATCTGCGCGACGAGGGCGTCAATTTCAGGCTGACGATGTCGATGACGCCGCCGCTGTGCGAGATGCTGAGCGATCCGCTGCTCCAGGAACGGTATCTGAAGCATATCGAGAAGCTCTGCGAGCTGGCCGATAAGGAGGTCGTCAGGACGAAGAAGGAGGCGCCGAACTTCCACTCGGCGGCGCTGATGTACCGCCGGCATTTCAACGAATGCCGGGTGATCTTCGGCGAGACGTACAAGCGCAACATCATCGATGGGTTCCGCGATCTGCAGGATTCCGGGCATCTCGAGATCATCACCTGCTGCGCGACGCATGGTTTCCTGCCGCTGATGTCGAACGAGACGGCCAGGCGGGCTCAGATTCAGATCGCGCGAACGAACTACATCAAGCACTTTCACCGTCCGCCGCGCGGGATCTGGCTGGCCGAATGCGCCTTCGATCCGGGCGACGACGCATTGCTGCAGGAGGCCGGGATCCGGTTCTTCATCAGCGACGCGCATGCGATCCTCTACGGCACGCCGCGTCCGCGGAGGGGCATCTACGCCCCGGTCATCACTCCGCACAAGGTGGCGGTCTTCGCGCGCGACACCGAGACGAGCGAGCAGGTCTGGAGTTCGGATATCGGTTACCCGGGCGATCCGCTCTACCGCGAATTCTACCGCGACCTCGGATACGACGCGCTCGACTACGATTACATCAAGCCGTATCTGCACGACGACGGAGTTCGCCGCAACATCGGCGTCAAGTATCACCGGATCACGGGCAAGGTGCCGCTGCATCAGAAGGAGCCGTACGTGCCCGAATGGGCGACCGAACGCGCGGCCATGCACGCGGCGAACTTCATGCACAACCGGATCGCGCAGGCGCGCCATCTCCACGGGACGCTGGGCCGCGCTCCGCTGATCGTCGCGCCGTACGATGCCGAGCTCTTCGGTCACTGGTGGTTCGAGGGACCGCAGTTCCTCTTCTATCTCTTCAAGAACCTTCATTACGATCAGAACGAGATCCGTCCGATCTCGCCCGCCGATTACGAAGGCATCTATCCGGAGAACCAGGAGCAGACTCCCTCGGCTTCATCGTGGGGCGCTGAAGGGTACAACCGCGTCTGGATCAACGGGCAGAACGACTGGATGTACATGCACCAGCACGCGGCCGAGCGGCGGATGGTCGAACTCGCCGAGCGTTATCCGGCGGCGGATGGTCTGATGCAGAGGGCTCTCAATCAGGCTGCACGCGAACTGCTTCTCGCGCAGTCATCCGACTGGGCATTCATCATCACTACCGGAACGATGGTTCAATATGCCGTCAAGCGCTTCAAGGACCATATTCACAGATTCACCAGGCTCTACGAGATGATCACAGCCGGATCGATCGACGAGAAGTGGCTGACCGAGGTCGAAAGCCGGGATACGATCTTTCAGGAGATCGATTACCGGATATATTTCAGTAGAAAGTAGAAAGTAAAAAGTAGAAAGGACTGAAAGATGTCCGCTTTACTGCTTTCTACTTTCTACTTTCTACTTTTTACTTTCATGTTCTGCATTCACTGCGGCAAAGAGAATCCTGACGAATCGACCTATTGCCTGAGGTGCGGCGAGAAGATGGTCGACGGATCGGGAATCGGCACCGGGCGGCTGGTTCTGGCCGCATGCGCGGCGGGTGTGTCTGTGATCTTCGGGCTGATGAGCATCTACGGCGAGCGGATGAAACCCGCGCCGCGCCCGGTCGTAACGGCGACCGCAACGCCTGCCGCGACGCCAACGCCGACGCCCCCGCCGACCGAAATCGAAATCCTGCCCGGCAATTCTCAATCACTGAACGTCGTCAAAAGGTCGATGACGCTGCAGCCGAAGACATACGAGATCTTCCCCTTCGAGGTGCCGGAGATCTCGGCCGCCGTCAAACTCGAGGGCGAGGTGACGGCATCGGGCGGAGGCAAGGACGACATCTACGTGCTCGTCCTCGACGAAACCGGAATCGACGATTTCCGTTCGCGGAGGGATCCCGGAATTCAGCCGCTGACCCGCGTCAACGGGACGCGCAGGATTTCGCTCACTCTACCTGCCGGCAAGTATTATCTTGTCCTCAGCAATGCTCACGCGCGTTACTATTCGAAGCGCGTCTGGGCCGATCTATCGCTGGTTTATGAGTAAGAGCGGCCGGTCCGGGACAGATACGCGAATACTGATCGAGCCGTCGTACATGATCGAGCGGCGGACGATAGCGCGCGGCGGCGGAAGACTTCCCCGGCAGCCGGACTATCTCGTACTCTGGGTCAGAGGATCGTCGCAGGGGGCGCCTCCGGCCGGATCGTGCCTCTTCGGGAATCCCGGCGAGGAGGTCGAGACCGGCGTTTCCGGGCGGCGCTGCGAAGTTCTTTCGGTCAGGATCTCGGCCGGGATGATGATCGAGAAGGCGACCGGCCTGCGGCTCATGCGGACAGGTTCGCGGCTGCTCTTCAGCGCGGACCGTGCGACCGGCGACGAGAGACTGGCCGGACTGCTCTCTCAGATCGACTCCGAGCTCGATGCCCGGCCGGCCGGTTGGCGCGAGATGATCGGCTCGCTGGTAGCCCAGTTGAGCGTCCACCTGCTGCGTCATCACGTCAACGTCAGAAGGTCCGACGAGATCGAACTTTCGCGGGCCGGCATCGTCGACCGGAGACTTCGCCGCGCGATCGAGTTCATGCACGACAACTGCGCGCGCGACCTGCCGCTGGCGGAGATAGCCGGCCAGGCATTTTTGAGCGCCTTCCATTTCGCGCGCCTCTTCAAGAAGATCACCGGTTCGACGCCGCATGCCTATCTCGCCATGCTGCGTATCGAGCGAGCGCGAAAGATGCTGGCCGAGACCGATCTGCCGCTGACCGAGGTCGGAGCGCTGGTCGGATATCCCGGGCAGAGCCATTTCACGAAGGTCTTCCGTGAGACGACGGGAATGACGCCGCTGGCCTTTCGGAGAGCATCCGCCCGGGCGGCGGAAACGGATTGAGCCCCCCTTCAACTTGTCAGTCCGAGACCCGTCTTGATATACTTTCACTCCGCATAAATCCAAGCGTATCTATCTGTAACCAGACAAACTGTATGAACGTCTCTGCGCAGGCGTGGCGAATTCAGGAAATCATTATCGTCAATACAGCGAAAGCTCACGATTCTGCCGGTCTGGCGGCAGACCACAACAAACGGAGGTAGGCTGATGAGCAGCTCGGATGAACGGCATGACAATTCCGCGGACCGGGGAGAGGCCGGATCGGAATCTGGAGTGTCGCGTCGCAACTTCCTCAAGGGGTCAGGGGTCGCGCTGACGATTCCGCTGGTCGCGAAAGGCGAAAACGTCGGACAGGCGGCCGGCGTGCCGATCCACGGACCCGGCAAGGTCAACATCACACTGAACATCAACGGAGCGAGCCGGAGCGCGAGCGTCGAGCCGCGCGTCACGCTGCTCGAGGCGCTCAGGCATGACCTCGACGTGACCGGGGCCAAGCGGGTCTGCGACCGCGCCACCTGCGGCGCCTGCACGGTGATCATGGACGGCAATCTGGTCTATGCGTGCTCCGTGCTCGCGATCGAGGCTCAGGGCAAAAAGATCGAAACCGTCGAAGGGCTGGAGCAGAACGGCAGGCTCCACCCGGTGCAGCAGGCTTTCGTCGACAATGACGCTCAGCAGTGCGGGTTCTGCACTCCGGGATTCGTCATGTCGACCAAGCATCTGCTCGACAAGCACCCGACGCCGACACCCGAACAGATCGAGATGGGGCTCGGCGGTAATCTCTGCCGGTGCGGAACCTATCATGGCATCAAGGCCGCCGTCGCACAGGCTTCGAGGCGGAGAGGAGGCAGACGCAATGGCTGAGTATACCTGGCCTGAAGAAGGCAAACGCAAACATATCGGAAAACGCATCTCTCGCGTCGACGGCCCGGCCAAGGTGAGCGGCAAGGCGAAATACACCTACGATATCATCCGCCCCGGCATGCTCTACATGAAGGTCGTCAGATCGCCGCACGCGCATGCGAAGATCGTCAGCATCGACACGAGCGCGGCTGAGAAGATGGCCGGAGTGAAGGCGGTCAGGGTGATCCAGGGTCCGGGGACCGAGATCCGCTGGGCGGGCGACGAGATCGCCGCGGTGGCGGCTGTCGACGAACCGACGGCCGAGGACGCCGCGCGCGCGATCAAGGTCGTCTACGAAAAACTGGCCCACTTCGTCAACGAAGCTGATCTTTCGGCAGCACCGGCGGCCTATCGCCGGCAGCCGACCGAACAGAAGAAAGGTGATCCCGAAGCCGCGTTCAGGGAAGCCGAAGTGATCGTCGAGGACACCTACGGCAACGATGTCATGTGCCATTGCTGTCTCGAATCGCACGGGCTGATCGCGGAATGGGTGGACGACAACAACCTCTTGGTACATCCGTCGACACAGGCGGTCTCGGGCAACGGCGGCGAACTGGCGCGCGCCCTTCAGATTCCGGCCGGCAACGTCCGGATCAAGATGGATCACATGGGCGGCGGATTCGGCAGCAAGTTCCCGATCGACCGCTGGGGCATCGAGGCTGCGAGGCTCTCGAAGATGGCCGGCGGCAAACCGGTCAAGGTGATGCTCGAGCGCGATGCCGAGATGGCGGTCGCCGGAACGCGTCCGTCGGCTTACGCGAAGGTCAAGGTCGGCGCGAAGAAGGACGGCACAATCGTCGCGTGGGAATCCGAATCGTGGGGCAGCGGCGGGCCGGCCGGAACCGGCATGCCTCCCTACCCCTACGTCTGGCAGATCCCGAACACAATGACCCGGCATCACAGCATCATGACCGATGTCGGGCCGCAGCGGGCCTGGCGCGCCCCGAACCATCCCCAGGCCTGCCTTGTCACGATGGGAGCCCTCGAGGATCTGGCCGCCAAGCTGAACATGGACCCGCTCGATTTCGTGCTCAAGAACATCGAGATGACGGGCGCGCGCTCGGGCGTCTATCGCGATGAGCTCCTGAAAGCGGCCGAGATGATCGAGTGGAAGAAGATCTGGCGTCCGCGCGGTCAGGGCGGAGTCGGCAGCTCGGGTTCGCTCAAGCGCGGGCTCGGCCTTTCGCTCCACACCTGGGGCGGCGGCGGTCACGCCAGCAACTGCGATGTGACGATCAACTCCGACGGCACCGTCGATGTCAAGATGGGAACCCAGGATCTAGGAGTCGGCACGCGCACCGCGATCAGGATCGTGGCGGCCGAAACCTTCGGCATTCCGATCGACATGGTCAAGGAGCATATCGGAGACAACAGTTTCCCGTCGTCCGGCTCGTCCGGCGGATCGACGACGATCGGCGGCATCAGCGGTTCGACCCGTCGCGGATCGATCGACGCGCTCAACATGCTCTTCGAGAAGATCGCGCCGTCGATGAATACGACCGCCGACAAGCTCGAAGCGGTCGACGGAACGATCCGCGTTATCGGCAGCCCGAATCAGAGCATGACCTGGAAGCAGGCCTGCGCGAAGCTCGGCACTCAGCCGATCACGGCACGCGGCAAGAATCCCGGTCCCGGCAACCTGACTTCGGCCGGCGTCTGCGGCGTTCAGATGGCCGACGTCACCGTCGACATCGAAACCGGCGTCGTCAAGATGAACAACTTCGTCAGCGTTCAGGACTGCGGACTGATCATCGACATGAAGACCGCCGAAAGCCAGGTCTTCGGAGCCATGATCATGGGCGTCGGTTACGCGCTCTACGAAGAGAAGATCATGGATTCGCAGACCGGACGGATGCTCAATCCGAACATGGAATTCTATAAACTGGCGGGTCTGACCGACATCGGAAACTTCAAGGTCCACATGATGACCGGCAAGGGATACGATGAACGCGGTCCGATCGGACTCGGCGAACCTCCGACGGTCTCGCCGGGCGCAGCCATCTCGAACGCCGTCGCCAATGCCACGGGCGTCCGGGTTTCGACGCTTCCGCTGACTCCCGACCGGGTACTCGAAGCGCTCGCAAAAGAAAGGAGGGGCTAATGCATAAATTCGAATATGCCAGCCCGAAAACTCTCGATCAGGCGGTCGCGCTGCTGGGCTCCAACTGGAGTGAAGCCGAGGTCCTGGCCGGCGGTACCGACCTGCTGAGCCTGATGAAGGACTTCGTTGAAACCCCGAAGAGGGTCGTCAACATCAAGGACATTCCGGATCTCAAGGGGATCAGAATGGTTCGCGACGGATCAGCCAGAATCGGCGCGCTGGCGACGATCGACCAGTTGATCGACGCCTTCGGCAAGACGGTTCCGGCCATCTCGGATGCGGGCATGGGCATCACCAGCCCGCAGATCCGCAGCATGGGCACGCTCGGCGGAGACCTTTGCCAGCGCCCCCGCTGCTGGTACTACCGCGCGGGCTACGGCCTGCTGGCCAAAGGCGAAAACGGCGATGCGCTGGTTCCGAACGGCGACAATCGCTATCACGCCATTCTCGGCAACAGGGGGCCGGCCTATTTCGTCAGCGCATCGTCCTTCGGACCGGCGCTGGTCGCACTGAAGGCCAGGATCCTGATCCACGGTGCGGGAGGCAAGCGCGAGGTCGACGCCGACAAGTTCTTCGTCGCTCCGACCTCCGATTCGGGACGCGAATACGACCTCAGACCGAACGAGATCGTCGTCGGAGTTTCGATCCCGTCGACGCTCGGCGTCCGGTCCGCGACCTACGAGGTCCGGCAGAAGGAAGCGCTCGACTGGCCGCTCGCGGCCGCTTCGGTCGCCCTCAAAATGGACCGGTCGAAGAAGGTCACCGAGGCGGGCATCGCTCTCGGCCACGTCGCTCCGACTCCGTGGAACGCCGCTGAGGCCGCCTCCTGGCTGGTCGGCAAGACCGTCACCGAGGATGTCGCGGCGGAGGCCGGAAAGATCGCCCTCGCCGGCGCGATGGCGCTCAGTCGCAACGCGTACAAGATTCAACTCGCCCGGGTCGCAGTCAAACGAGCGATCCTCAAGGCGGCTATGTGAACTGGGGGTTGTTATGACTGAAGCTGAACGTTACGATACTGAACGTCCGAACCTCTGCGCGTCGCTGAGATGGAAGTCGATGTTCATCTGGACAGAACGCGATCCGTCGGTGCAGCGCTCGAATACCGGCAGTTTCTGGTGCATTCACACTCAGAACTGCCTCGGCCCGGACGGGAAACTGGCGGAACCCGAATTCTGCGCATCCTCGGAGAGGGGATGTCACTGTAAAGAGTAGTAGAAAGTAGAAAGTAGAAAGTAGAAAGTAAAAAGTTGAAAGTTGAAAGTTGAAAGTAAAAAGTGAAGAAAGTATGAAGTTTAAAGTATAGAGTTTCCTTTCTACTTTCTACTTTCTACTTTCTACTTTTTACTGACAAGGAGGCAGTAACAAAAATGCGGAAAATCT
>CALBSU010000502.1 GCA_937967285.1 uncultured Acidobacteriota bacterium | reverse complement strand
GCAGTCAAAGCTCTCTTTAAGGCGGGACAGTATAGCGAGGCGCATCATGCCGTACTGGAGCAGGCGCGGATTGTCAGAGATTATCCAGCCTTTGCCTCGCTGTGCCGATGGCGTCAGCGTCTTGCAGACAAGGCTCCGGGACTGGCATCTGCCAGGACCGTAAGGATGGCACTGCTCGGCGGAGCCAGCACTGAAATGTTGCAGGCGCCGCTGGAACTCGCCCTGGAAGCGGCGGGTTTTGGTTGTGAGATGTACCGGTCCGCATACAATACATTTGCGTCAGAGATGCTGGACGCTTCGAGTGCCACGGTCGCGTTTCAGCCGGAAGTCGCTGTCGTGGTGACGACACCTGCAAATATGCCAAGGTGGCCGGAGCCCGGAGATAGCCGCGACGCCGTGCAACAGGTGGTTGAAGAGGTGTGTCAGTACTGGCTGTCTCTCTGCGCCCAACTCCATCAGCATACCCAGTGCGAAATCATTCTGAACAATTTCCATCCACTCCCAACGCGTCCACTGGGTAATCTGGGCGCAAAACTGCCGTGGGAAGCCAATAACTTCCTGCGCCGACTGAACCTTATGTTAGGAGATCGAGCTCCCGCTTACGTCCACATCAATGACGTTGAGGGGCTTGCAGCCCACTACGGGGTGACGCAGTGGTTTGACCCGCGTTACTGGTTCCATGCCCGGCAACCGGTTTCGTTTCAGTGCCTGGTGCCATATGCGGTCAACACGGCGCGCATCGTTGGGGCCCTGTTTGGCTCCACGGCGAAGTGCCTCGTTCTGGACCTCGATAACACGATTTGGGGCGGGGTCGTTGGTGATGACGGGCTGGAAGGCATCGCGATCGGAGAGGGTGATGCTGTTGGTGAAGCCTTCAAGGTCTTCCAGGAATATGTATTGAGGCTCAAGCAGCGCGGGGTCCTGCTCGCAGTCTGCAGTAAGAATGAAGAAGAAAACGCCCTTGCGCCATTCCTGAAGCATCCGGAAATGGTCCTTAAACGCGAGGATTTCGTCTCCTTCAAGGCAAACTGGAAACCCAAGCCGGATAATCTGCGTGATATCGCCGGCGAGCTGAACATCGGCATCAACGCACTTGTGTTTGTTGACGATAATCCGGTCGAACGTGAACATGTCCGGCAGAGGTTGCCGGAAGTGAAGGTGGTGGAGCTCTCCAATGATCCCGCTGACTATCCCCGCCTGCTTGATGAGACCGGCTGGTTTGAGAGCACGGCGCTCAGCGCCGAGGATCATCAGCGGACCCGGCAATACAAGGAAAATACTCAAAGAGAAAAGTTACGCGAATCGGCGACTGACTATGCCGGCTACCTTGCCTCGCTTGAGCAGAAGGCGGTGATTCGGCCTTTTGAGGACCTGCACCTTGACCGCATAACCCAGCTCATCAACAAGAGCAATCAATTCAACCTCACCACGCTGCGGCTGAGCCGGTCACAGTGCGAGGATCTGATGCACGACTCAGAGGTGTTGACAGCTTATGTGCGCGTGAAAGATCGCTTTGGCGATAATGGCCTCATCAGCGTGTTCTTTGCCCGACACGAACGGGACGAGTTGCACATCGAGGAATGGCTCATGAGCTGCCGCGTACTCAAACGTGGAGTGGAAAATTTGCTGTTCAACTATGTGGTCGAAAAGGCGCGTGCGCAAGGCGTGACGAGCATACACGGCGTATACCGGCCGACGCCCAAAAATGGCCTCGTCCGCGAGCATTACAAGACGCTCGGCTTCAACCTGGTTGATACGGACCAGGACGGCGCTACTCGCTGGTGCCTGGACGTCGAAAGCTATAAACCGTTTGACGTTTCGATTGAACTTGTGGAGGACTACTGAATATGGATACCAACAACGTCTGGGAGGCACTAACAAAGGTCTTTCGGGAAACGTTTGACGACGATCAGCTTGTTATCGGTCCGGAAACGACAGCCGATGATATTGAAGAATGGGATTCCCTTATGCACATTCAGCTCCTGGTAGCCATTGAGCAGGCCTTTGGAATCCATTTCAATACCGGCGAAGTTGCGGGTCTGGCGAACGTCGGCGAGATGGCGGCGCTCATCGCTAATAAGATGTCGTAAGTTTTAGTTAGTCATGGATCGTGTTGTTAAACAACCCGTTGCCCTCGGGATTCTTGCGATCGCACGCGTTACAGTTCATGTTCGGTATCAGGGCCTCACTGCGGTTCTCCTTGCGGGCAGGCCTTGAATCGAAGCCTCTATGTATTTTCAATTTTCTCTTTTATCGCCGCTATTCATCCTTTTTACAATCTCCGCCGTCTTTCTCCTGTCGATCTTAAGGGGAGCGGCGAAGCAGGGAGTGTTCCTTGCCCTCAATGTCCTATTCGTCGGGTGGTTCCTCCAGGGCGGAATCAATTTCTACTCGACCCTTCTTTTTTGCCTCTTCGGGTACGGACTGGTCTGCTCGATTCTCAATCGTCCCAAATGGGCCTTCCGAAACGGGCTGCCGGCTATCGTCCTGGTTTTTGTTTACATGCGAAACTACGAGTTCCTGAAATGGATTCTCAACGAATCGCTGCAAACGAAACTTCTGGCAGCCGCCGGCCTCAGCTTTCTTCTCTTCAAGATCATCCATGTCATGATCGAGGCTCGAAGCGGAACCCTGGGCCCCTTCGATTTCTGGGTATTTATCAACTACCTCCTCAATTTCACTACTTTCATGATGGGGCCGATCCAGCGTTACGACGACTACCGGGAACAGTGGTATGGCAGGAAGGAGGCGATTCCACTTACCTTCGAGGGCTACCTCGACGCCCTGTTGCGAATCTTGCTCGGATGCGTCAAGGCATACGCTCTGGCCGATTTTCTGGTCCCTTACGTATCCCCAGCGGGGATGACCATTACCCAGATGAGTTCGGGCCAACTGCTGTTGAGCATTTATGCCTTCTACTTCTTTCTCTATCTCAACTTCTCCGGGTACTGCGATATCATGATCGGGGTGGGGAGTCTTTTCGGAGTCCGACCGCCTGAGAATTTCGACAATCCATTCATTGCCAAAAACATCTCCGAGTTTTGGCTCCGCCAGCACATCTCCCTCACCCAATGGTTCACCGATTACCTTTTCTCTCCACTCTATAAGCGGATGCTCTCTTCGAGGGGATTTTTCTCCCGGCCCCTGGTTTCTATAAACGTGAGCCTTCTGGTTACCATGCTGGTCTCCGGTCTCTGGCACGGGACGACCCTGGCATTTCTCTTTTTTGGCCTCAGCCACGGCCTTTTTCTTGTGATTTATCACACCTGGAATACCATGGCGGTTCAAAGTTTTGGGAGAAAAAGAGTTAAAAAATGGCGCTCTACTTTCCTGGGAAAGGCTGTGGGCATCTTTCTGACTTTCAATGCTGTGGCCTTTGCCTTTGTATTCTTCAACCATAACTTGGAAGAATCCTTTATCATCTTCCGAAGGATACTTGGTCTATGAGGATACGGATAATCTTAAAGCTGCTGGCACTGGCGTTTCTCATATCGTTTCTCATCTTTTTCGGCACCACGGAGATGGATTTTGTTTACACGGGATTTTAAGAAGCTTCGTCTGACAATCGCCATTTTCGTAACGGGGGCGATCGTATACGGAGTTACCTCGCTCTTCTTCCAGGGGATCACCCGGTGGGCCGAAGCAAGGAGAGATGTCTACCCTTATCCAGGCGGGGAGGACCCGATCCGTTATCTCATCCCTGCGTTGATTGATCGCCCGGGCAAACGGCGCATCCTTCTGATGGGGCCATCCGCTGCCTCAGAAGCTCTTCTCTACGAGCGATTTGACAAGGCTTTCCCCGAAAAAGAGGCATTCAACGGCGCTCTCAGTACGGCGACCCTCGACGATTGCCTCCTTGCCCTCGATTTTATGGAGAAGGTTTACGGCCGAGAGGCGATGCCGGAGATTCTGGTGTTGGGAGTTCAGCTTCGGTTTGTTGCCAACATCCCACGACGGTTTGGTCCGGTGAAGGATCGATTCAATTTCATGCCCCTCATCTTCTCCATCGACCACTACAGCACAAGGTTCAGTGTCGATCGATGGTCGAGTCCGAACGGGTCACTGCTGCGACCCAAGCGATGGTACGAGGGGACCTTCTCTTTCCTCAAGTTCGCCCTTCTGAAACAGAAACCCCGCTACCAGGCGGCGGCAGCGGCTCTCCTCGACACGGCATTGGAGGGGATGGGGTACTCCATGGCTCCCCGGAAGAGCTTTCCTTACATGGAGAAGATGCGAAATCCCATCAACCAGAAGGACCTGGCGGCGATGATGTCTTTCAGCCGGGAGCAAGGTGTTGCCCCTGCTCTCCGTCGCTGGCTCCATGAATTCCGCTCTCCTTACCTGACCCAGTACCTTGAGCCGATGAATCGAGATTTCTTGCTGAATATGTTGGAACATCCGGGGTGGAATGACGACCATAAATGGAATGCCCGAGCCGATGAAGAGATGGTCCGATTTCAGATTAGTGAGCTGGTGAACCGGGCAAAAAGAAACGGAATCCGTCTCTATGTAGTTAACCTTCCAGAAAACATACTGAGCCGGAATCTGTATGATCAAGGACTCTACCCTTATTACCTGAAGATTTTGACCGAGGAGTTGGGGGATACCCCCTTCCTGGATCTTCGGGAGATGCTGCAGAACGAAGATTTTTTTGACGACGAACATCCTCTTCTTGAGCCTGCGACGCAAGTTACGGACAGGGTCGTAGCTTTCATCAAGAAGGACCTGGAACGTCGGGGATCCGAATAAGCGTGCGACCGGCCTTGTTCGGATCGCAGCGGGAGCGAATCGATGGTCACACTGGCTCTATTCCTTTTGTTGTTTCAACAGCAGGCGACGCCGCAGCAAGTGTTCTCCAGGCATTGCGCCTCCTGTCACGGCGAAGAAGCGCGAGGGAGTGCCAAAGGGCCCGGCCTCGCCGGCAATCCGCGCGTCGCACGGCAGACGCCCGAGCAGCTCCGCGCTTATCTCGAGCGGGGCAATGTCGGCGCCGGCATGCCTTCCTTCGCCGATCTCTCCGCCGACGAACTGTCGGCGCTGATAAGGCACCTGCGCCGCCTCAATGTCGAAACGATCATGGGGCCGCCGCTGGCTGCAAAGCCCGATCGAAAGGTCAATTGGGGACCGCCGCAACCGGGAGACTGGCGGACGCATAACGGCGACTACTCTGGGAATCGCTACAGCCCGCTCAAACAGATCAGCCGGGCGAACGTCGAGTCGCTGAAATTGAAATGGGTGTTTCCGATCTCCTATTTCGGCCTGGAGGTTACGCCGCTGGCGGCGGATGGCGAGATCTACGTCACGGGCCCGAATCAGGTCTACGCGCTGGATGCGCTGACCGGCGCGCCGCTCTGGCATTACTCTCGCCCGCCCAGCCCTGGAATGGTCGGCGATTCCAGGCTGGGCACCAACCGCGGAGTCGCACTGCTGCGCGACAAGATCTTTTTCGTCACCGACAACGCGCACCTGCTGGCGCTCGATCGCGCCACCGGCAACCTGCTCTGGGAGGTCCCGATGGCGCCCGCCTCGAACGAGCAGCACTTTTACGGCGGAACCATGGCGCCGCTGGTCGTTCACGATACCGTGATCGTAGGCGTCGCCGGCGCGGATCAGGGGATTCGCGGCTTCGTCGCCGCGTTCAAGGCTGAGACCGGCGAGCTGGCCTGGCGACGATGGACCATCCCCCGCCGAGGCGAGCCGGGCATCGAAACATGGCAGGGCAAGGAACCCATCACCGGCGGCGGCTCGACCTGGCTGACCGGTTCTTACGATCCATCCACCGATACGCTCTACTGGGCAACCGGCAATCCATGGCCGGGCGAAGACGGCAGCG
>CALBSU010000501.1 GCA_937967285.1 uncultured Acidobacteriota bacterium | reverse complement strand
GCTCAGTCGAGGATGGGGGCGCTGGCCGTCTCGCTGATCATCGAACAGCAGGTCGGGATCGAGGCCGTCACGCACTATGCCTGCCGCGACCGCAATCTGCTCGGCATGCTCTCGGACCTGCTCGGCGCGGCCGGGCTCGGACTGCACAATTTCCTGATCGTGACCGGAGATCCGCCGAAGATGGGACCGTACCCTGAGGCGACGGCCGTCTTCGATATCGATTCGATCGGCCTGACCAATCTGGTCAACCGGCTCAATCACGGGCTCGATCCCGGCGGCAACCCGATCGGCAAGCCGACATCGTTCGTCATCGGCGTCGGAGTCAATCCGGGCGCGATCGATCTGGATTACGAGATTCGCCGCTTCGAATGGAAGGTCGAGGCCGGCGCCGAGTACGCCATCACCCAGCCCGTCTTCGACGTCAGACAGCTCAAGGAATTTCTGAAGCGGATCGAGCACTGCCGGATCCCGATCATCCCCGGTATCTGGCCGCTGACCAGCTTCCGGAACGCCGAATTTCTGAACAATGAAGTTCCGGGAGTCGATGTTCCGCCCGCAATCCTGGAACGGATGCGGAAGGCGAAGGACGGCGCGGCGGCTCTCAGAGAGGGCGTCAAAATCGCTCAGGAGATGCTCGAGGAGGTCAGGCCGTACGTGCAGGGCGTGCAGGTCTCTGCGCCGTTCGGCAAGATCCCGCATGCGCTCGAGGTGTTCGAGGTGCTGTGAAAGGATTAATCGCAAAGGCCGCAGAGGTAGCAGAGGAATTGAATCGCAAAGAACGCGAAGGGAGCAAAGATTTTTTGGTACATCAGTATCAGAGTCCCATCCACTAGACGAGAATTCGGGGATCGATATCCTGAGAAATCTTTGCTCCCTTTGCGCTCTTAGCGATTAACCCTTTGCACTCTTCGCAGCCTTTGCGATTTAAAGTGAATAACACATGTCAAAACTGGAAGAACTGATCAAGCAACGCATACTCATCCTCGACGGAGCGATGGGGACGATGATCCAGCGGTACAAGCTGGACGAGGCGGCCTATCGCGGAGAGCGTTTCGCCGACTGGCCGACCGACCTCAAGGGCAATAACGACCTGCTCTCGCTGACGCGGCCCGCGGTGATCGCGGAGATCCATCGCCAGTACCTCGATGCCGGCGCCGACATCATCGAGACCAACACCTTCAACGCGCAGGCGATCTCGCTGGCCGATTACGGGATGGAGTCTCTGGCATACGAGATGAATCTGGCCAGCGCCAGTCTGGCCCGCGAGGTCGTCGAGAAGTTCGTCGTTGAATATCCGGACCGGACATGTTTCGTCGCCGGGTCGATCGGACCGGCCAACCGTGCGCTCTCGCTTTCGCCCGATGTCAACAATCCCGCTTTTCGGGCGGTCACCTTCGATCAGGTCGAGCAGGCCTACTACGATCAGGCCCGCGGGCTGCTGGACGGAGGAGTCGACATTCTTCTTGTCGAGACGGTTTTCGACACGCTCAACTCCAAAGCCGCGCTCTTTGCCATCGAGCGATTGTTCGCCGAGACGGGGCGGCGCGTCCCGGTCATGGTCTCGTTCACGATCACCGACGCGAGCGGCCGCACGCTGAGCGGGCAGACCGTCGAGGCCTATCTCAACTCGGTCTCGCACATCGACCTGCTGAGCATCGGCATCAACTGCGCGCTCGGTCCGAAGGAGATGCGCCCGTTCATCGAGGAGCTGGCCGAGATCTCGCCGTTTCTGATCAGTTGCTATCCGAACGCCGGCCTGCCCGATCCGCTCTCCGAGACCGGATTTCCCGAGACGCCCGAATCTCTGGCGCCGCAGCTTCAGGACTGGGCGCGCAACGGCTGGCTCAATTTCGTCGGCGGATGCTGCGGCACGACGCCGGATCACATTCGCGCGATCGCCGGTCTGGTCCGCGACTGCCCGCCGCATGTTCCCGTCAAACGCGAACCGTATCTGCGTTTGAGCGGTCTGGAAGCTCTGACCGTGCGCCCCGAGACCAACTTCGTCAACATCGGCGAGCGGACCAATGTCACCGGATCGCCGAGATTCGCCAAGCTGATCCTCGGCGGGCAGTATGAAGAGGCGCTGAAGGTCGCGCGCCAGCAGGTCGAGAACGGCGCCCAGATCATCGACATCAACATGGACGAAGGGCTGCTCGATTCCGAGGCGGCGATGACCAACTTCCTCAATCTGATCGGGAGCGAGCCCGACATCGCGCGCGTCCCGATCATGATCGATTCGTCGAAATGGACTGTCATCGAGGCGGGGCTCAAGTGCATTCAGGGCAAGGGCGTTGTCAATTCGATCTCGCTCAAGGAGGGAGAGGAGCCGTTCAAGCATTACGCGCGGCTGATCCGCCGCTACGGCGCGGCCGTGATTGTCATGGCCTTTGATGAAAAAGGTCAGGCCGACACTTACGAACGCAAGATCGAGATCTGCGAACGGGCATATCGAATCCTGACCGAAGATGTCGGGTTCCCGCCTCAGGACATCATCTTCGATCCCAACATCCTGACCGTGGCCACAGGCATCGAGGAACACAACGATTACGCGGTCGCCTTCATCGAAACCGCGCGCTGGATCAAACAACATCTTCCGCTGGCGAAGGTGAGCGGCGGCGTGAGCAACATCTCGTTCTCGTTCCGCGGCAACAACCCGGTCCGCGAGGCCATGCATTCGGCCTTTCTCTACCATGCGATCAAGGCGGGACTGGACATGGGAATCGTCAATGCCGGGCAGCTTGCGGTCTACGACGAGATCCCGAAAGACCTGCTCGAACTGGTCGAGGATGTGCTGCTCAACCGGCGGCCGGATGCGACCGAGCGGCTGACCGCCTTCGCAGAGTCGTTCAAGGCCGTGGACAAGGCGGCCGTCCGCGAGGAGGACTGGCGATCGGGAACCGTCGAGGAGCGGCTCTCGCACGCGCTGGTCAAGGGCATCGCCGATTACATCGACGATGATGTCGAGGAAGCCCGACTCAAGCTCGGCCGGCCGCTCTCGGTCATCGAGGGCCCGCTGATGGACGGCATGAACCACGTCGGCGACCTCTTCGGCTCAGGCAAGATGTTCCTGCCCCAGGTGGTCAAGAGCGCGCGCGTCATGAAAAAGGCTGTGGCATATCTGCAGCCGTTTATGGAGGAAGAGAAGGCCGGCAGCGGAGACACCGGATCGCAGGGCAAGGTGCTGCTGGCGACAGTCAAGGGAGACGTTCACGACATCGGCAAGAACATCGTTGGCGTCGTGCTGGCCTGCAACAACTACGAGGTCATCGATCTCGGCGTCATGGTCCCGGCCGAGAAGATCCTCAGAACCGCGCGCGAGCAGAACGTCGACATCATCGGACTGAGCGGGCTGATCACGCCGTCCCTCGACGAGATGATGCACGTCGCGCGCGAGATGCAGCGCGAAGGCTTCGTCACCCCGCTGCTGATCGGCGGAGCGACCACAAGTCGAGTTCACACCGCCGTCAAGATCGCGCCGAACTACGAACCGCCCGTCGTCCACGTCATCGACGCTTCACGGGCCGTCCCCGTCGTCGGCGCTCTGGTCAATCCGGAAACCCGCTCGGCTTACGCATTGAAAAACCAGCAGGACCAGAACAGCGACCGCGAGAAGTACGAAGCGGGGCGCGAACAACGAGCCTTGCTGACGCTCGATCAGGCGCGGGCCAATCGCACTCCCATCGACTGGAGTACGACCGAAATCTCGAAACCCGAATTCACCGGCATCAGGGTTCTCGACAACTACCCTCTGGATGAGATCGCTGCCTGCATCGACTGGTCGCCCTTCTTCCACACCTGGGAGCTGGCCGGCGTCTACCCGAAGATCCTCGACGATCCGAAGGTCGGCGAGCAGGCGCGCAAGCTCTTCGACGACGCCCGCGCACTGCTCGAACGTATTATTAATGATAAGGCGCTCACCGCCCGCGGAGTCTACGGGTTCTGGCCGGCCAACGCGGTCGGGGACGACATCGAACTCTACGCTGATGAATCGAGGTCCGGCCTCATCGCGACGTTTCACACGCTTCGCCAGCAGGCGGAGAAGCGCACCGGACAGCACAACCAGGCGCTGGCCGACTTCGTCGCGCCGCGCGATTCCGGCCGGATCGATTACATCGGCGCTTTCGCCGTAACTGCCGGGATCGGACTCGAAGCGCTCTGCGAATACTTCGAGCGCGACCACGACGATTACAGCTCGATCATGGCCAAGGCGCTCGCCGACCGTCTGGCCGAGGCCTTCGCCGAACTGCTCCACAAACGCGCACGCTCGGAATGGTACGGGGAAGGGGACCTCTCGATCGAAGACCTGATCAAGGAGCGCTATCGCGGCATCCGCCCTGCGCCGGGTTACCCCGCGCAACCCGATCACACCGAAAAGCGAACGCTCTTCGACCTGCTCGACGCGGAAAAGAACACCGGCATTCTTCTGACCGAATCGTTCGCGATGGTGCCGGCGAGTTCGGTCAGCGGCCTCTACTTCGGCCACCCGGATGCGAAGTACTTCGCGCTCGGAAAGATCGATCGCGATCAGCTCGAGGACTACGCCCGCCGCAAAGGCATCAGCATCCAGGAGGCCGAACGCTGGCTGAGCCCGGTGTTGAATTAAACGCCAAGACGCCAAGCTGGCCAAGGGATTTTGACGCCAAGAGGCCAAGAATAGCCAAGATTGGAAGAGGGAGCCCCGGCTGTTTCTTGATTTCCTGTTATTGAATATTTGATTTAACCCGGTGCAAACTCTCCATTGAAAAATCTTGGCCACCCTTGGCGTCTAAATTTCCTGCGTTTCAAAAGTCCACTCGCACCCCCAAGCGCAGAGTCCGCGGCCTGACAGTCCGCCGCGGAACCAGAAAGCTGCCCATACTATTCGGATTGAAGTCCACGAACTCCGCCCCGAAACTGAAGATCGTTGAATTGAGCGGATTGAACGCCTCGATCTGCCATTCCAGCCTCGCCTTTTCCGTCAGATTGAAACTTCTCGATAATCGCAGGTTGAGCGAGTGGCCTCCGGGGCCGCGCCCGGCATTGCGCTTCAG
>CALBSU010000500.1 GCA_937967285.1 uncultured Acidobacteriota bacterium | reverse complement strand
CTCCGCTGCCGCTGATATTGGGGAAGGGCGGCAGCGGAGTCAGCTGAGGACGCTGATATGTCCCGAGTCCGACTACTCAGGACTTCTTTCAATGATGATTATACTCAGGTCGGATATATCGAGCGTGAGACTGTTGGAATTCGTTTCCACCACGAGCGGGGAGGCGGCGGACTTTCCTTCGAACTGACCGGCCGCTCCCGTGAGCGGCCGTTGCAAGTTATTACTCTCCGGGATCATTTCACTTTTTGTTTATCGCTTCCTCAGGATCGACCCGCTTGATCGCCTGCATGGGGTCGTTTGAACTTTTCTTCCGATCACTCCTCGACCCGGTCACCGGTCTCATCAGCCTGTCCTTTATCACCTTGTAATCCGCATCCTTGTCTTCGGCGAACATCCTGGCAATTACACCTGTCACGATTGCTGCGGACATGCTGGTGCCGGTCTGCCGGTATCTGAGCACGGCCGTGCCGGACCAGGCGGCCAGGATGTTCTCTCCCGGGGCCAGAATATCCGGTCTGACTGCAGACGAATTTGCTTCCCTGGATCCCGCCTTTCGGTAACTTGAAAATGAAGAAGACGGCCGTCCGCTGGAAAGTTGATTATATGATCCAACAACAAGAGTCTTTTCCCCGTGCGCTATTGAATTCAGGGTATCGTGTTCTGAAACTTCGTAGAAGCTCTCGGGATCTACGAAGTCCGACTTGCCTCTTTCGACGAAGACCGACTGGCCTCTTTCGTCACGCTCGATCCAGGCATCGAACGCGATTTTGGAATCCTGTTCATTTCTGAGTCTTATTTTCCATCGACCATTTTTGAGATATCCGTTGCGGCGCTCGTAGAAGACATGGATCGTCCCTTTCTTATTCTGAATATTGAACCGTTCATGGACAGGGTCGCATTTTCGATTGATGACCAGCATGCTCCCGCCGGTTCCGAGCCGGACGTTGGAATCTTTACCCGGTCCGATCGGTTCGGAGAGGGGCGCATTGTCGGGGTCGAGTATCTGCACGGAAAGGCAGGCTCCGGCGGGATACCACAGTTCGATCTCGTTGCTGGTCATATCGTAGGGCGGAACATACCAGTAAAGATCAAGAATGCTCTTCTTTTTGACGCTGCCTTTGGCATGCAGTTTCTGTTTTCGCGCATTCCCCCCCGCAATTACCACCGCGCAATTCTTCTTTTTCTCGATCAGGCGGTCGATCCCGATTTCGACCAGTGTTGTGCCGTCATGAGGTCCATCGTTCGACCCGAGGCTGATATTGATCACGCAGGGGAGATCCTCCGCCTCATGAAGAATAAAATCGACGGCCTCGAGGAGATGCGCGGAATCTCCGTAGGTGCTGCCTGCGAAGTTGCCGGATGAGAACCTTGCCAGATCGACGAAGACGATCTCGGCATCCGGCGCTATTCCCATCGCCTGACCGCCAAAACCGCTGCCGGCCGCGATGTCGGCCACGTATGTCCCATGCGCGCCGGTTTCGTACATCGAGTCCGCCGGCGGACCATAACCCAGTTCAGCGTATGGATCATCGGCATTCAGCGCACGATCGATAGCGCCGGACCTGTAGAGCGCCCCGTATTTGACATAGGTGCTGTTGTCCCTGCCTGCCTGATTCCAGATCGCCCTGATCCGCGTCCGGCCATCCTTCAGAAAATGGCTGTGTGCGAAATCGATGCCGAAATCGATTATGCCAACGATGACTTTGCCGACTGATCTGCTCCTGCCCGGCATCTGCAACCCGATCTCCTCGCATATGCTTCGCGCCGTCTCAACCGGCTGAGCCGCTTGCCTGGTCGCAAAGCTCCTCGCCGGGGATGCCGCTTTGACCAGATACTTGTCATCCAGTTTATCGACATCGCTCAAGGGCATTCTGGCTGTCACCAGATAATATTTGTCCAATTGTCCCGATAGCGGTATGCTGAGGATCTTCCTGATATTCCCGGGCAGGCTCCCTTCTTCCTCGACGACCAGAATGACAGCAGTCTCTCCCTCCTTAATCGAACCTGATGCCGGCCTGTAGATTCTGTTCCGGCTTCTGACCAGTTGCCTCTCCAGCTTCGGATCAATGTGCGATGCATTGGCCACGCTCAGATTTCCCGGGAATGCCGATCTGGCGGGCGAGAATTTTTTCGGCAGCCTGTATCCGCAGATCTGGCAGATTCGCGCATACTCGGTGACGTTGTCACAGTTCGGGCACTGTATATCCTTAATCATTTGGACCTCCCATTGATGTGATTGTCTTGCAACCTCGCTTGTCCGCTCAGGACCAGGAATAATCCTCGCCCCCGAAAAATCCCAGAATGCAGATGTCCGGAAACCCGTCGAGCCTGGAATCCGGTTCAAAGCGATGATCTATGCAACTCTGGAGGTCATACTTTCTGTGTCCAACGACGGGGTCGCTCATCAGGTCATAGAACAGGTCGAAATCGGTCTTGCCCGCCGTCTTTTCCGGCTCTTTGGGATCGTGCTCGATGTGACAGGTATTTGAGATATGGATGTAGTAAAAGTAATCCATATCCCATTCCAGTTTCTGATGCTCGGCAGCGACTGTGCCATTCTTCGAGTATCCAATCCGCAAGCTCCTCGATCTGATATCGATGCCGGTCCTGTGAGCGATCCTGCCCAGCGGCTTGAGCCGCCCTTCCTCGTCCCTCCGAAAGAGGATCTCTCTCGATATCGCCTGGGTATAGACCGTGCCGGTATTGAATTCGATGACCTTCGAGAAGTCCTTGACCTGTCCTCTCCTCGCCCGTTTTGTCAGCAATTTCAACGGCCGGTTGTGGAACTCCTCCCCGTTGAGATCCAACACCCATCGAAAATCCTTCTCTTGGTTTATCGATGGCTTCTTCTTCATTCTCGAAAACTTTTTGTCGAAATACTTATATGACACAACTCCCGAGCCGGTCAGGCCATCAGCAGGCTCTTCCTCCTCAATGGTCAAGATGGTCGCCTTATCAATCGATGTGGGTATCGATAGAACGGAGCGCCATTCCAACGACACCTTGTCCGGAACCGACCTGGGGACCTTGAAGATATCGATGTGCAGGTCATGATCCAGGCATCTGGGTATTCCGACTTTGAATTTTTTCGTTCCATCGAAACACGAAAGCATGAAGCCCTGAAGCGAGACGGTTGCTGTTACGTCCGGATAGAGCAGGTTGAGACGTTGGCTGAGGTTTTTGAACATATCTGGATCTCCAGTTTGCGGGTTGGTAATCGAACAGCGGTTACAGGATCAGAAAGGTAACTGCTCAGGGTAATGATTGAGTTGCAAGTTTCCAGTACGTACCCCGAAATCTGTTTCAATTTAATGTAAAAGACCGGTGGAACCGCATCCTTTCAAATGAAGACTGGAAACTTTAATCCGGGCTGAGCAGTTACTCAGAAAGAAGCGTATCCGCCGATGAGAACGAATCCGGCCCAGTATCCCGGACGCGCATACTTCCCGTCTCCGGTTGCGATCAGATACCGTTGCGCCTGCCTGAGGGCTTCGGCTGAGTTCACACTCATCGGTTTCTGTTTCCTGTACCCGTGAAATGCGACCATCAGTGTTTCGGTGGCGTC
>CALBSU010000499.1 GCA_937967285.1 uncultured Acidobacteriota bacterium | reverse complement strand
TTGAGTCGCTCCGGCGCTGCGACGATCACCGTTCAAAACGCGAACGACAGCGGGCCCGGCTCGCTTCGAGACGCTATCTCAGCCGCATCTCCCGGGGATACCATCAACTTTTCATCAGGAGTGGTAAGCCTCGGCGCGATCAATCTGATCAGCGGTGAGTTGCTGATCAACAAGAACCTGAGGATCGAAGGACCCGGGCACGGATTGCTGGTTGTCCAACGAAGCGCTTCCGCTCCTGACTTCAGAATATTGAAGATCACCGGCGGAGCGGTTGTCACAATAGCCGGGCTCGATATTGCCAACGGGAGGGCGACTAATACTTCCTTACCTCAAGAGGACGATGGCGGTGGAATACAGATTATCAGCAGCGACCTGACGCTCAGCGGGTGCGTGATAAATGGAAACCATGCAACAGGAAGCGGGGGAGGCATCGATCTCATCGGCGGATTGCTGACCATCTCGGGATGTACAATTAACGACAATACTGCTGATACCGGCGGCGGCATTAATGTCTATTTCGGTGCTGTTCTGGCTCTCGATTCCTGCACTATCAATGCCAACAGAGCGCAAAATGCATCCGCGATAGAGGTTGAGAACTCTGATGTCTACCTTACCAATGCGACTATCAGCGGCAACCTGACGCTGACCGGCGGCGGCGCAATAAATAATTACGCGGCGACGGGGCAAAACTCAAAATTGGCATTTAACAACTGCACGGTCGTTTTTAATAAAAACTGGGGGGCGCTGGCCAAAGCTGATCCCGGCGGGCTGGCCGAGATCATTCTGTCCAGTTCGATTTTCGAGGACAATGGACAGAATTTCCAGACGAGCGGCTCCGGCGCATTTCTTACGAATATCTGCTGCAATTTTGACAGCGACGGTACGAGCGGTTTCGTTAACGGTTCGCAGGGCGGATTTGTGGGCAGCGCCAGTTCGCCCATTTCGGCTTTACTTGGTTCGCTGGCAGACAATGGGGGACTGACGAAAACGCATGCCCTGCGCTGGGGCAGTCCGGCGCTCGATGTCGGAGCGACCATCGGCGGGCCGGTTGTCGATCAGCGTGATAATTCGAGATTCGGGCCGGAAGCCGACGGCGACGGCGACGGATTCGGCGCAGCCGACATCGGCGCATTCGAGGTGCAGAAGTATATTGTCAATAATGAGATGGATTCAGGGCCCGGATCCCTCCGCCAGGCAATCACTGACAACAACAATTACGGCGGTGGACTGATTGCGTTCGATATATCCGGAGCCGGGGTTCATTCGATTGCTCCCCTGACGCCGTTACCCGTTGTTACAAGAACCGTGACGATTGACGGTTATTCTCAGCCCGGCGCCATGCCGAAAACGAGTTTTCCTTTCACCGGCACCGTCATCAATATTGAATTGAGTGGCGCGAATCTGGCGCAGGGTGAAGGGCTTGAATTGCAGGCAGCATACAGCGTAATCAGAGGCCTCGCCATCAATGGGTTCACCAACGGGATCATGCTTCGCGGAAGCAATGCGTCATTCAACAGTATTCTGGGTAATTTCATCGGCACGCATACGACGGGCAAAATAGCTGTGCCGAATACATTCTCAGGCGTCAACATTCTGGAAGGTGCCGCAGGTAATCGTGTCGGTACAGAGGCGTTTGCCGACCATAATCTGATCAGCGGAAACCTTGGAGCCGGGATAATAGTTCAATCGCCGGGCACGACTTCGAACACTATCGTCAGGAATTCGATCGGTCTGACTGTCGGAGGCGGCACTACGCTGGGGAACAAGGCCGGGCCGGGCATAAATCCCGGGTTCGGCATACTGATAGGTTTCGGTGCCAATCAGACCACGATCAGGCAGAACTTCATTTCCTACAATGAAGCCGCCGGCATCGCTGTATATTCGGACAGTACCGCTCCGCAGCCGAAAGGCAACAAGATCTTCGATAACAACAGGATCCATTCAAATGGCGGTTTAGGAATAGATCTCGGATTTGATGGGGTTACTCTGAACGATTCGGACGACTCGGACAGCGGGCCGAACGATCTTCAAAATTTTCCGGTTCTTGATCCGATCACTACGCCGGGAACAATCACCGGCACTCTCACCAGCATTCCCGGTAAAACCTATCGAATCGAGCTTTTTTCCAGCTCGAAATGCGACAGTTCGGGATATGGAGAGGGCGAAGAGCCGGTGTCGGCAATCACTGCCGTTAACACCGACCCACAGGGCAAATTAACCTTCAGTTTCGGATACACACCGCCTTCGACAAGGCCATACATCACTGCGACCGCAACGAATAATGATACCGATGAAACATCAGAGTTTTCGGCGTGTGTATATATTTCTCCGACTCTGACGCTGGTCAATAATGTAAATAACGACAATGGCGGGACGCTGACGGCAGGTGATTTTCCTGTCGCCATCGACGGAAGCCCGGTTTCATGGGGAGTATCAATACCGGTCAGTGAGGGATCTCATACTGCCAGTCAAACGACAAAAAGTGGCTACAATGCCTCAACCTGGGGTGGAGACTGCGCAGCCGACGGAACGATCACTCTGGCGCCGGGCGAGAACAAGACCTGTACGATCACCAACGACGATATCGCGCCGTCACTGACGCTGGTCAAACAGGTGGTAAACAACAACGGCGGCACTGCACTCACGACGGATTTCATCCTGAGTGCCGCAGGCCCCACGCCGATCTCAGGCGCCGGCACTGCTGCCAGCGATGCGAGCTTCAAGGCGGGAGTCTACGCATTGTCCGAGACCAACCTGCCGGGATATGTGGCCAGCGGCTGGTTATGCACCGGCGGAGTGCTGACAGGCTCAGACCTCACGCTGGGAGTGGGCGAGTCGGCGGTCTGCGTAATTGCCAACGATGATATTCCTGCCCAACTGACACTGATCAAATCAGTAATTAATGACAATGGCGGGACGCTGACGGCCAATGATTTTCCTGTCTTTATCGACGGCAATCCGGTTTCGTGGGGAGTCACATTCAATCTCAATGCAGGAGTATATTCGGCGAGTGAGACCACCAGCTCCGGCTATGCTGCCTCGCCCTGGGGGGGAGACTGCGCTGCTGACGGGACGGTCGTCCTTGCGCCGGGCGACAGCAAGATCTGCAGGATTACCAATGACGATATCCCTCTGACCCCTCCAACAATCACCGGGATGGTCGTCTTTGATAATCTGATCATCGCAAGCGGGACAGGTTATGTCGATCCGGTGCAGGTGCTGATCGACGGCGTCGGGTTTTACGACCCGGCGAAGGTGGAGAGTCAGGGGACCGTGATCAGGCAGGCCGGACTGCTTTCGGACGGACGAACGATCCTTCAGGCAACGCCGGCGGGCAAGCCGGTCACCATAGAGATCGTCAACAGCGGCGGTTCAAGAACTGCATATACATACACGCGCAGCCGCACGTTTACCCCCTCGGATGGGGTGAGCCGCAAGCCTCGCGTGCCGCCGATCCAGTTGACCAGTGTAGTCTTCGACGACATAGCCAAAACAGTAGAGGTTACAGGCCTGCTGACGGGGCTGGCGCCGAATACCGTTTACACGATCTATATTCTCTACACGCCCTCGGGTGACGACGGCTCTGAGGCGAAGAGCTGTCAGGATGCGGCAAATTTAGAGAAGACCATCGTTCTCGAGGCATTCACAATCAGGACGGACGAACGAGGTAATGCCAAATTCAACCGGAAATATCCGGTCGAAAAAGGGAAGGGCTTCATCAATGCGATCGCGATTCCGGCCACAGGTAACCAGGTTCCCGTGACCTCGAACTGCCTCGGTGCGGCTCCGCCTCCCGGTCCGGCGATCTTCGAGATCAGGCTTGACCTGCAATCCGGCCAGCAGAGCGACGATCGGATGATCATCATCGGGTTCGGATTCAACGAACCCAGGGTCTTCATCAATGATATTCCGTTTGTCGAAAATCCGATGCCTGAAACCCATCAGAATATTATCGGGCAGCAACTGGAGCTGAAGGGGAGTCTGGAAGGCGGCCTGAGAATCCGGGACCTGATTAAACCCGGAGCGACGGTGCGAATCAGGGTCACGAACGGCAACGGAGGCTCGACCCAGTACTTTTTCAGGTATCGATAATCGAACATTATCGACCCCGGAGCGGACGGATGGAGAATGGCGATATGAACAGCAACCGGTGGAAAACCCCGATCAGAAGCCTCGTGATAAGAACCGCAGCGCTGCTGCTGGCGGCATGTGCGGCCGAGGTTCAGTTGCAGGCACAGAGCAGCAGCGCCGGCGATGTCTCAGGGCGCGTGGTGGTCGGAAGGTCCGCGCGGGGCAGGAAGGCCGGTGACGGGATTC
>CALBSU010000498.1 GCA_937967285.1 uncultured Acidobacteriota bacterium | reverse complement strand
TCACCAGTAATGCAAATACCAGAGCGGCAATCGGCAGTCCGATACGCGCAAGGCGATTTCTGAAACTCTCGCTATGTCGTCCGAGACGCATAAAGATCCTCCATTTGGTCGTTAGAGAAAGTCTTTATGGCCCCAGGAAGGGTATATTTTCTGATTATTTACTTTTGATTTATTTTCAAACCCAGCATTGATTAGAGCAAAGCGGAACGGATTATCGTATTGGTATAACCAAGTGTCAAGGAGTTTGTATGCGTATGGAAATTAATGATTGATCGATCCGATCAGGCTGAAAAGGCCGGCGGTTTCGGGGCTCCGATCAACTGAACAGGCGGCTGTGGGGCACAGCATACTTCCGAAAGTCTGAGCAGATCGCGCTGCATCGCGGCATCACTCTTCAGACCTTCGAGAATGCACCTCAACAGATTTCCGGCCTCATCGCACGGCGGGTCGGCCAGTCGATAGTGCATCCATTTCCCTTCGCGACGCGCCTCGACCAGACCCGCCCTGCGCAGATATGCCAGATGTCGCGAAATCTTCGGCTGCGGCTCTTCCAGCGCCGCAACGAAAAAACAGACGCAGATCTCTCCCCCGCTCATCAGATTGATCAATCGCAATCGCGTCCGATCCGAAAATGCAGCCAGATAATCAGCTATCTCAAATTTGACCTTCCTGCTCATCGCCGGCGATTTTATCATAGACGAACATATATGTCTTGACAGATATGTAAAACCGGCATACCATCCCGACATATTCGGCTGAACGAATATATCGAATCAACCAGAAACGAGCGGCTTTGAGGCGGGAACGGCTGAAGAGAGGCTCAGAGAGGGAGCTAAGATGAGTGAAAAGATAATCGATGCGGTGAAGTCGAAGTACGGGGCAGTTGCACAGAGCGGGCTTTCGTCGAAACAGAGCGGGGTGCATGCGGTGGCGGAGGCATTCGGGTACACGGCGGAGGAGTTATCGTCGATTCCGGCGGAGGCGAACATGGGTTTGTCGTGCGGCAATCCGACGGCGACGGCGAATCTGCGGCCGGGTGAGACTGTGGTGGATCTGGGGAGCGGCGGCGGGCTTGACGTTCTGCTGGCGGCGGAGAAGGTGGGTCCTGGGGGGCGTGCGATCGGGATCGACATGACGGAGGAGATGATCGCGCTGGCGAGGAAGAATGCCGAGAAGGCGGGCCGGGAGAATGTCGAGTTTCACCTGGCGACGATCGACGCGCTGCCGCTGGAGGATTCATCCGCGGACTGCGTGATCAGCAACTGCGTGATCAATCTGGCGCCGGACAAGGAAGCGGTTTTTCGCGAGATAGCGCGGGTGCTCAAGCCGGGCGGCAGGCTGGCGGTGAGCGACATCGCGCTCAAGCGCGAGCTGCCTCCGGAGATCGGCAACGATCTGATGGCCTATGTCGGATGTATCGCCGGGGCGGTGATGATCGATGAGTACAAGAGGATGCTGTCGGATGCCGGATTCGCGCACGTCGAGGTGATCGATACCGGGAGTGACCTGAACGCCTATGCTAAGGCTGAAAATACCTCGACGTGCGGCGGGCCGAAAGAATCCCTGCCGATCGCGTCGGGGTGCTGTTCGCCGGCTGAATCAACATCTGGTGAGCTGCATGACCGGATGGCGGAGCTGCTCAGACGCTACAACGTCAATGACTATGCGGCAAGCGTAAAAGTCTTTGCGGTCAAGCCGGAATAAAGAAGAGAGAAGAAAGCCATTTTGGAGTGCGGCGGCCCGGCGTCGCTTTGGTAGTCCAGCGACCATGAAACGCGCTACTGCCGAAGCGGCGCCGGGCCGTCGCACTCCATGGTCTCTTCCCTCAATTTGACCATGCGTAGCCTCTGGATTATTCTGTGCGGGCTTTATTCAAATCGTCACACATCGACACAAGCACAGCATCAAGACGGAGGCCCGATGAAACAGGAATCCACGAACGTGGGCGCTGCGGTAGTCTCGAAGATCAGTCATCTTCGCTGGTATATCTGCGCGCTGCTCTTTTTTGCCGCCACGATCAATTACCTCGATCGCCAGGTGATCGGGATTCTCAAACCGACGCTGCAGGAGGAGTTCGGCTGGACGGAGATCGATTACAGCAACATCGTCTTCTGGTTCCAGACGGCCTATGCGGCGGGTC
>CALBSU010000497.1 GCA_937967285.1 uncultured Acidobacteriota bacterium | reverse complement strand
TCGGACGGGAGTCCCTCGCGGGCGCCCATCTCGCGGCACTGGAGCGCGGCGACGGCGTTGGCGGCTCGCATCGTGTCCTCGATGCTGAGTCCCTTGCATAAACCGTAGATGAATCCGGCGCGGAAAGCGTCGCCGGCGCCGGTCGTGTCCTTGAGAACCGGCGGGCGGAAGGCGGAGGAGGCGATAAACGTCCCCTCGACGAAGGCGAGGGCTCCGCGTGAGCCCTGTGTCATTGAGACCAGGTAACAGCCGTATCGCTCCTGCAGTTTTCTGAGCGCTTCCCGTTCATCCATCGTGCCTGCCAGTTCGTTGGCCAGGCCCTGTGAGGTGATCAGGCAGTCGACCTGCGGCAACAGATCGTCAATGCCGGGGTAGACCGTGTCGAGGTCGATGGTTACAACCATGCCGGCATCGTGCGCCCACTGGCAGGCCTGGATGGCCGCCTGCGTGTCGAAACCGTCGATGTGCAGGACGCGGCCGCGGGTGAACATTTCGCGTTTCAGCTCATCGGGCGAGATGCGCGTCCCGTCGTCGTGGTACCAGAGGATCGTTCGTTCGCCTGAGAACTGTTCGATGATGATGACCGCGCCCTGGGTTTTGGCTCCGACGGCGATCCTCACCCCGCTGCAGTCGACACCCTCGCGCTGCAGCGATTCGATGACCATTCGGCCCTCGTTGTCGTATCCGACCTTGCCGATGTAGCAGGATTTCAGTCCGAGCCGCTGCGCTCCGACCATGGCCGAAGAGACCTGACCGCCGGCCATCTGCATGTGGTCGCTCAGGCGGACCTTGGTGTTGAAGCTCGGAAAGCGCGGGATCGTCACCAGGTGATCGACGGCATTGAGTCCGAATCCGATCACGTCGAATTCGCGTTCTTCGGGCAGTTTGAATGAGAAGTTCATGGCATGCTCAACCTGCGTCTGTTGTTATAAAATTGAAAGCGGATATTGAAGGAAAATTCCGGACCGGTCAACAGCTCGGGGATCGGCACAGCACCGGGAGCAATAGCGACCGGGTTATTGATCATATGACTCTCGACGAGAAAATTCAGAATCTGCCGGTCCAGCCCGGCTGCTACCTGCACAAGGGAGAGCGCGGCGAGATCCTCTACGTCGGCAAGGCGAAGAACCTGCGCAACCGCGTCCGCCAGTACTTTCAGAATTCGCGGGCGATGGACGCCAAGACGCAGGAGCTGGTCGCGCGGATCACGGATGTCGAGATCATCGTGACCGACACGGAGGTCGAGGCGCTGGTGCTCGAGTCGAATCTGATCAAGCGCCACAAGCCGCGTTTCAACGTCATGTTGAAGGATGACAAGTCGTATCCTCATCTCAAGCTGACGGTGGACGAGGAGTTCCCGCGGATCCTCAAGACGCGGCGGATCGAGAAGGACGGCGCCGCCTATTTCGGTCCGTACCTGCCGGCCTCTCTGGCTGACAAGACGGTCAAACTGATCAACCGCGAGTTTCAGTTGAGGACATGTTCCGACGACGTCTACGAGCTGTACCGCAAGGCCGGGCGTCCGTGCATGGAGTATCAGATCAAGCGCTGCGCCGGGCCGTGTCAGAAGGACCTCTGCAAGCCCGAGCATTATCGCGAATCGGTCAACGACGTGCTGCTCATGCTTCAGGGCAAGGATGTCGAGCTGGCGGAGAACCTCGAGCAGCGGATGCTGGTCGCGGCGGAGGAGATGCGTTTCGAGCAGGCGGCCAAGTACCGCGACCTGCTCAGGACGATCCGGGCCTTGAGCGAGCATCAGAAGATGATGTCGAAGTTCGATCAGGACATCGACACTTTCGGCTATTACCGCGAAGGGCATCAGCTGGCGCTGCATCTCTTCACCATGCGCGAGGGGCGGATAGTCGGCCGGCGTGAGTTCTACTGGGAGGACGTGCCGGTCGAAGGCTTCGATCCGTCGGTCTTTCTCGGGACGGTGCTCGAGCAGTACTACACGATCGGCAACTACGTTCCGCTCGAGATCCATGTGCCGGTCGACTGGGAGAACCGGGAGCTGCTCGAGGATGCGCTGAGCGAGAAGCGGGGCAAGAAGGTCCGGATTCTCGATCCGCAGCGCGGTCGCAAGCGCGAGCTGATCGATCTGGTCGAGAAGAACGCGAGAATCGGATTCGATCAGCGGTTCCGCGTGCTCAGGCCGGACTGGGGGAAGGTGCTCGTCGATCTGCAGGAGCTGCTCGGTCTGCCGCACTTTCCGCAGCGAATCGAGTCGTTCGACGTTTCGCACTTCCAGGGTTCGGACAATGTCGCGGCGATGGTCGTCTGCGTCGACGGCGAGATGCGGAAGAACGAGTATCGCAAATTCATCATCAAGTCGGTCGAGGGAGCCGACGACTTCGCGTCGATGAGGGAGGCGGTCTCGAGGCGGTACGGCCGCCTGATCCGCGAGGATAAGCAGTTGCCGGATCTGATCTTCATCGACGGAGGGAAGGGGCAGCTCTCAGCTTCATCTGCGGCGATGCACGAGCTGGGGCTGGCGGAGATCCCGCTGGTCGGGATCGTCAAGCCGCGCGGCCGGCACGAGGAGATCAGCCACCTGCTGGTGCAGGGAAGGACCAGCGAGCCGGTCTACCTCGAACAGACATCCCCGGTCATGCGTCTGGTCAGGCTGATCCGCGACGAGACTCACCGGTTCACGGTCTCGTTCCATCGCCAGCGCCGTGCGAACCGGGATTTTCAGTCCGAGCTGACCTCGATCCCCGGAGTCGGCGAGATCCTGAAGGAGCG
>CALBSU010000496.1 GCA_937967285.1 uncultured Acidobacteriota bacterium | reverse complement strand
TCGATTCTGATCACGATCTACGGTCTGCAGGCGCTCGGAGGCTGGGACGAGCTTCGTGCGACGCTCGGGTCCGAGATGTTCAACCTTTGGAAGCCGATCATCCCCGAGGGGATGGAAGGGACGTGGGCGCCGGTCAGGGAGACGGGGCGGATCGCCTGGTATTTCAACGGGGATTATCCGTGGATTGGGATGCTCTTCTGCGCGCCGATCATCGGGATGTGGTACTGGTGTACGGACCAGTACATCGTGCAGCGCGCGATCAGCGCTCCGAACGAGCGCGAAGCGCGACGCGGGACGATCTTCGCGGCGTTCCTCAAGCTGCTGCCGGTCTTCATCTTCATCATTCCGGGGATGATCGGGCTGGCGCTGGCGAAGAGCGGCAAGGCTCAGACCATGACACAAATCATCGATTCGAACGGCAATGCGATCGCCGACAAGGCGCAGGCTGTCTATCCGCTGATGGTCCAGTCGGTGCTGCCGTCGGGCGTCAGAGGAATCGTCGTGGCCGGACTGCTGGCGGCACTGATGAGCTCGCTGGCCGGCGTCTTCAATGCCAGTTCGACGCTCTTCACGATGGATCTTTACCAGAAGTTCCGGCCGAAGGCGACTCAGCACCAGCTGGTCTGGATGGGGCGCGTCGCGACGACGATCATGGTCCTGATCGGGCTTTCGTGGATCCCAGTCATCCGCGGCGCGAGAGGCCTCTACGATTACCTGCAGGGCGTTCAGGGATACCTGGCGCCGCCGATCTTCGTCGTCTTCTTCTTCGGCATCTTCATGAAGAGGCTCAACGCGAAAGGCTGTCTGGCGGCGCTGGTGGTCGGCTTCCTGCTCGGGGTCTTCAGACTGCTGGTCGATACGCCGGTCAGTCTCAAACTGGCGGGCTACGAGAGCGGTTACCCGGAAGGGACCTTCCTCTGGTTCGTCAACAACGTCTATTTTCAGTACTACAGTCTCTTCATCTTCCTGGTCAGCGTGGCGGTCATGATAATCGTCAGCTACATGACCGAGAAGCCGGCGGAGGCGCAGCTCAAGGGGCTGACCTTCGGGACGCTGACATCCGAGGACCGGGCGCGTTCGCGGAGCACGTGGAACCAGTGGGATGTCATCACTTCGGGTGTGGTCCTGCTGCTGATCATTGTGGCGTATTTCTACTTCACCGGATAACCGGAGCATTTCATCCACGAAGGGATAAATTCTGCGGATGCGGAGAGTGGATGTGACGAAATTCCACTGAATATTTTCATCCACGAAGGAACACGAAGAAGCACAAAGAGGGTTGATGTCCGCTGAGTAAATGGATAACCGTTTCGATAGCCTGATCGAATTCTTCGTGATACTTCGTGTGACTTCGTGGATGAAAAAATTCTGCATATGCGGGAGTTGGATGTGACGAAATAACTTCGTGGATGAAATGTTTCTGTCTATGCGGGGAGTTGGTATGACGGAATTCCTCAATCGATGGCTGAACGATCCGACGCTGGCGCGGCTGATCGCCGCGGCGTTCGGCGTGATAATCGTTTCGGTGGTAGTGCGGTTTCTCAACCGCTGGCTGTCGAGATGGGTGCGGGAATCCGAGACGAAGTACCGGTTGAGGAAGATGATCACCTTTCTCGGGTATATCGTCGCGCTGCTGGTAATCAGCAATGTGTACAGCAGCGGTTTGAGCGGTCTGACGGTGGCATTCGGCGTGGCGGGAGCCGGGATCGCTTTTGCGCTGCAGGAGGTGATAGCCAGTTTCGCCGGCTGGTTCGCCATCTCGTTCGCGGGGTTTTACCGGACTGGAGATCGCGTGCAGCTTGGCGGGATCAGGGGGGATGTGATCGACATCGGGGTGCTGAGGACGACGCTGATGGAGGTCGGCGAGTGGGTCAATGCGGATCTCTACAGCGGGCGCGTGGTGAGGATTGCCAACAGTTTCGTCTTCAAGGAGCCGGTCTTCAACTATTCCGGCGATTTCCCGTTTCTCTGGGACGAGATCAAGGTGCCGGTCAAGTACGGAAGCGACCGCAGACTGGCCCAGCAGACGCTGGAGCGGGTGACGCATGAGGTGATCGGCGATTACACGCGACAGGCCGCGGAGGCCTGGTCGAAGATGACAAGTCTCTATCTGGTCGAGCATGCGCGGGTCGAGCCGATGATCACGCTGATCGCCACCGACAACTGGCTCGAATTCACGATCCGATACGTGGTCGATTACAAGCTCAGGCGGACGACGAAGGACAGGCTGTTTCATCGCATTCTGGACGAGTTCGACGCATCGGGCGGACGGATCGGCATCGCCTCGGCCACCTTCCATCTGGTCGAGACGCCGGTTCTCGACGTCAGGCTTAATGCTGAGAAGGGTGACAACAGGACATGAGAGGGTGAAGCTGACGGCGCTCTTCACGCTGCTCTATTTCAGCGAAGGGGCGCCGATCGGGTTCATCTGGTGGGCGCTGCCGTCGATGCTCCGGACTCGAGGGCTCGAGATCGGGCGGATCACGGGGCTGGCGGCGATGCTTGTGCTGCCGTGGACGCTGAAGTTTCTGTGGGCGCCGCTGGTCGATTCGCTGCGAAGCGGGCGGGCCGGTTACCGTGTCTGGATCATCGGCGCGCAGGTGTTGATGGGGGCCTCGCTCGCCCCGCTGATCCGGCTGGATGTGATCGAGCACTACACGATCTGGCAGGCGCTGCTGCTGATCCATGCGATATGCGCCGCGACCCAGGATGTGGCGATCGACGCGCTGGCCATCCGCCTGACGACTGAGGAGAGCCGCGGACTGCTCAACGGCAGCATGCAGGCCGGAATGCTGATCGGGCGCAGTCTCTTCGGCGGGGCCGCCTTGCTGATCGCGGCCAGACTGGGCTGGAACTGGATACTGATCGCGCTGATCGTGTGCATCTGGCTCTCGATGTTCGCGGCCGTCCTGATCGATGAGCCGCCCCTGACGGGCGAAACTCCGTCGCTCGGAGAGTTCGGTCGGCGCCTGCAGGCCGTCGCCGCACGGCGCGAGACGTGGCTTGCGCTGGCCTTCGCATTGCTCTCCGGCGCGGCATTCGAGTCGGTCGGCGCGATGGCCGGGCCGTATCTGATCGACAGAGGCGCGTCGAGCGAGCAGGTCGGCGCCTTCTTTGCCTTGCCGGTTGTCATCGCAACGATAGCCGGCGGACTGATCGGCGGACGGCTCTCGGATCGCTGGGGACGCCTCCGGACGGTGGCCCTGTTTCTGGTCGGGTTCGTGGCGATGATCGTGGCGCTCGGCATCATCGAAGCCGCAGGGACAGCAGCGCCCGCAGTGTCGATGTGGCTGCTCGGCGCAATGTACCTCTTCATCGGGCTCTTCACGGCGGCGTCTTACGCGCTCTTTATGGACATCGCCGATCCGCGCCTCGGCGGCACTCAGTTCAGCGCCAGCATGGCCGCAACCAACGCCTGCGAATCGTGGTCGGGCTGGGCCGGCGGCCGGATCGCCGCCCGATCGGG
>CALBSU010000495.1 GCA_937967285.1 uncultured Acidobacteriota bacterium | reverse complement strand
AATAATAAATAAACGACTGTCCCGGGGTTCCGCTCGGCCTGCGGCCTCGCTTCACCCCGGGCTAGTTTCAAACGCCCGCTTCGCGGGCTGAGCAGTTACAAGTAGAAAGGAGTTACAAGCCGAAGCGCCTGTAACTCCTTTCTACTTTCTACTTTTTACTCATTTCTATTTCGCCGATCCGATGAAGTTTAATCATGGAGGAGAGGCTGGGCTGTTGCGGGATTCTGCCGGCCATGGTGACAATCGTCTCGCCCTTTTCGGCCAGTCCGAGTCGGATCAGTTCAGAGTCGGCGCGCGAGAACATCTCAGTGCTGCGGCCGTCAAAATCGAGGATATGCGGTTCGATTCCCCAGACGGCGGCGAGCGAGTTATACGTCTTCTCGTGGGGAGTGAATGCGATGATTCGCGGGGCGGGCCTGAGCGCAGCTATATGACGGGCCATGGTGCCCGATTTGCTGAAGACGACGATCAGCCGGGCGTTCAGTTCCTGGGCGGCGAAGATAGCCGCTTCGGCGATGGCCCGGCCTTCCTGCCCCGTCTGCTGTGCGTGGATGCGCTCCCTGAAATTGTCAGTCTTGACGCATGACGATTCGGTGAAACTGATGATGCGGGACATCGTCTCGACCGCTTCGACGGGGTAGTCGCCGACGGCGGTCTCGCCCGAAAGCATGGCGGCATCAGTGCCGTCGAGGATCGCGTTGGCGACGTCGGAGGCCTCGGCGCGCGTCGGGCGCGGCTCGTGCGTCATCGATTCGAGCATCTGGGTGGCGGTGATGACCAGCCGCTCGGCGGCATTGGCCTTGGAGATGATCTGTTTCTGGTAGAAAGGAACGCTCTCGACGGCGGTCTCGACTCCGAGATCTCCGCGGGCGACCATGACGCCGTCACAGGCCTCGATGATCGCGTCGAGATCGTCGAGCGCCTCGCGTTTTTCGATCTTGGCGATGAGCGGGACGCTGGCGCCGAGGAATTCGATCAGGGTTTTGGCCCCGATGCAGTCGCGCGCGCCGCGAACGAAGGAGAGCGCTACGTAATCGACGCCCTGCCCGAGGCCGAAACTGAGGTCCGCGCGGTCCTTCTCGGTCAGCGACGGCGCGGAGAGCTTGACTCCCGGCAGGTTGATCCCCTTGTTTTCGCCGAGCACGCCGCCGTTGACGACGTGACAGACTACGTCCTGGTCCGCGACGTGTTCGACCCGCAGCTCGATCAGGCCGTCGGCCAGAAGTATCCTGTCGCCCGCGCTGACATCATTCGGCAGATGCCTGTATCCGGTTGAAACGATCGTGGAATCGCCGATCACATCGCGGGTCGTGATCGTCAGAGTGCCGCCGGCTTCGAGCTGAACCGCACGGCCGTCAGCCAGCGCTCCCGTCCTGATCTTCGGACCGCTCAGATCGAGCAGAACCGCCAGCGGTCGCCCGAGTTCCGAGGCCACCTCCCTGGCGGTCGCGATCGTCCTCGCATGACTCTCGTGCGAGCCGTGCGACATGTTGACTCGAATCACATCCACGCCGGCAAGCACCAGAGCCCGCAATCTCTCCCTTGATTGAGAGGCCGGCCCGATGGTCGCAACGATTTTGGCTTTTCTCATACCGGGAGATCTTCTCCGATGCGCTCGACTCCTGCAAGCCGAACCGTGCCGGGTTCACTTTTCATCGAGCGCCCGGCGGATCGTCGCATCGAGTTCCGCTTCGACCGTCGCGTCATGGCCCGTGAAATAGCCGACCAGCCGGCCGTCGCGGCCGTAGACCAGCGTCTGCGGAACTGAAACATCCTTCGAATCGATGTAATCGGCAAAGACCGGATCCTTGACCAGGCCGACCGGATACCTGATCTTGTAATCGCGTATGAACTGGCTCACCCGCTCGGGAGTCGACTCGGCATCCCTGACCGCCTGACCGATGATCTGGAGCCCGTCGGACGCCTCCGACGGTCCGTATTTCGTCAGCGACGCGACGTGCCGCTTTGAATGACCGCACCAGATCGCGAAGAAATTCAGAACGACAACCTTGCCTCTCAACCCGGTCAGCGAGAACGTCTGCCCGTCCAGCGTCCGGATCGAATGATTGGCGACCGAGTCCTTCGGCAAACGCCCCAGCTTGGGTTTGGCGTCGATCGCGGTCAGCGGATGGACTATCAGGCAGATCAGCGCAACGACACCCGATGCGATCATCCTCCTGCGCCCGGAGACAATTCGGCGAACAGAATAAGTTGCATTCATATTTCAGACCCTTTT
>CALBSU010000494.1 GCA_937967285.1 uncultured Acidobacteriota bacterium | reverse complement strand
CAGGCGGCAGAATTCGACCGCGCGATTCTCCGCCCAGGCGCGGTCTTCGTCCGGCTGGCGAACTCCGCAATAGGCGACATGCCCTCCGCGCTGCGTGACGTGAATCAAAACCGACGGATTGGACTCGAGCGATGATTCGCGAAAAGGTTCGACCGGAATGAACGGATCGTCCTCCGAGTGGATGATCAGCGCCGGCACGCGAATCCGCGGAATGAATCCGATCGAACTCGCTTTTTCATAATAGTCCCGCGCATCGCGAAAGCCGTTGTAGGTCTGAAAGATGTCGTCCCATTCCCAGAGGTGTCGGATCTTGTCGAGCCGGCTCAGATCGTAAAGGCCCGGAAACAGCTTGTCCTTGCGGCGCATGCGTGCGCACAGGCTGCGCAGGAAAGATGTTTCATAGAGCCTGTTCTCTGGCCGCATGAGGGCTTCGGAACAGGGCTCGAGAGCGATCGGCGGACTTATCGCGCAGATTCCCCTGAGCTGCGACGGAGCCTCATCTGCCAGTTCCCCTGCGAATTTGAGCGACTGGTTGCCGCCCATCGAGATGCCGACGAGAAAGATCCCGTCGAGGCCGTCGCGTTCGATCAGCTCCCTCACGACATGATGAAGATCGATCGTCAGTCCGGAATGATAGAGCTTGGGCGTCAGATGCTCTGTCCCTCCGCATCCCCGCACGTTGTATCTCAGCACGTTGAATCCGGCCGCATACGCCTTCGATGCAATGCCAAGCACATATGACGCGTCCGCCGCACCTTCCAGACCGTGGACCACGATCATCGTCGGGCTCTGATGCCTGTCCTGCTGCCAGTGGCAGAAGGCCACGACCCGCGTCCCCGGCTCGGTCTCGAACTCTCTTCGAATGCCCGGATACTCCGTCTGCCTGATGATCGCGTGGCTTCGCGGACGCAACTTTCCGAGGATCGTCATGGCATGCCCGTTCCGCATCACCGCGGGAGGCGCGAACGGGCGCCCCGCCAGCCGGCCAGCCATCTCATCGAGCGCTGCCCGCCTGTCGATCACACGAGATGAAAATTTCTGTTCGTTATGATTCACAGCCATCTTAAACTGATCAGCTCTGTAGCGAAATTAAATTAGACGCCAAGGCGCCAGGATTGCCAAGATCGAATTGAGGGTGGGATGGCTTATGCTTCCTCCATCTCGCCGCTTGAACATCGTTTAGATCCGGATTTTCATTGCCTGGATAAACCTTGGCTCTCTTGGCGGCTTGGCGTCTAATTTATTTCTCTCCAAGGCTGAGCAGTTACAACCGGCAACTGGAAACTTCATCCACAACTTAGGCGTCACAAGCCTCTTGCCTTCCTGCTCCTTGTGCCGGATCATGTGATTGAACATTTTCGAGAACATATTGACCGGTTCGACGTAAATATCAACGAATCATTATGCAACAGCCCTGTTCAAAATGCGGATACTCTTCAGATCGTCCGGCGAGATTCTGTCGCAACTGCGGCGCGCCGCTCTTCACCGAGAACGATGCGACCAGCGCCTCGACGCGCAATTACGGCGGCAATCAGCCGAGCGATACCGATCCCAACAGACCCTGGACCACTTCCGGTTACCCCTACAATCAACCTTCGGGAGCACAGCCTCCCGATACTGCAAGGTTCTATCGGCCTCCCGCGGTGCAGGACTACGGC
>CALBSU010000493.1 GCA_937967285.1 uncultured Acidobacteriota bacterium | reverse complement strand
CCCTCGACCGGAGGCGACTGAGCCGCCGCGGATAGTCGTATCGCAAAGAAGACGAGCGAAACAAGGAAGAGTTTTTTGAATGTCATCCCGGAGTCCTTTGATCATGAAATCGCTGCTGCTGTGTCTGCTGTTGCCGTTAATCGGAGCGCCCCTCTTGGCATCGGATGGAGCGCCGGTCCAATCCTCGCCCGAAATGGTTATCCTCGACACCGATATCGGAGACGATATCGATGATGCCTGGGCGCTGGCGTTCATGCTGGCGCATAAAAATTTCAATCTGCTGGGTGTGACGATAACACATGGCAACACTCCTGCCCGCGCCCCAATCGCACTGAAAATGCTGCACATCGCCGGACGCGACAAGATCCCGGTTGCCGTCGGGCGCAAGACCTCTGATGGCTATGCGCATCAATATACATGGGCTGAAGACTTCACCTCAACGCAGCCCATCAAACAATCCGCCGCCGATTTCATCGTCGAGCAGGTCAGACGGCATCCGGGCCGTGTGACTCTGCTGGCCGTCGGACCGTTGCAGAATGTCGCAGATGCGCTGCGCAAGGAACCGAATCTGGGCAGGTATCTCAAACGTGTCGTTTTGATGAGCGGCTGCGTTTACGGAACGGCCTACAGCAAAGACAAACCCGTGCGGGAATGGAACGTCTATCAGTCGACGGCGGACTCCCAGCTTGTCTACGGCGCCGGCCTTCCACTGACGATTGTCCCGCTCGATTCCACAACCTATGTCCGCCTGACCGATGAGGAGCGCAAGCAGGTCCGCGATCACAAATCTCCGCTGACCTATGCGCTCGAGAGTCTGTACCGGCTCTGGATCGACAATCCGAACTCGCGCATGACCCTGCACGACCAGCTGGCGGTCGCCGAAGCAGCCAGCCCTGCTGCTTTTTTCGGCAAGCAGGAGGTCCTGCCGCTCATCGTAGATGACGAAGGTTATACACGCATCGACCGCGAACGCGGGAAGCCGGTCCGGGTCTGCCTGGAACCGAAACGAGATGACTTCATGAAATATTACATCGGCGAATTGATCAATCAGCGCCTGGGGATGTGAATCATCGATTCGAAGCGATTATTGGTTGAAGAGCTTCTCCGAGTTCGCAAAGAAGATTTAACCGCAAAGACCGCAAGGGTAGCAAAGATTATTTTGGGTTTTAATATCCGGGTCCCATCCAATGGGCATTAACCCGGGTACTGATCTCCACATAAATCTTTGCCACCTTCGCGGTCTTTGCGTTCAACCTCTTTGCTCTCTTTGCGTTCTCTGCGATACAGGCATTTATTCCGTTATCACTGATTCCCGTCCCATCGAAGGCTGCCGTTACGCGGAAGGGCGATCGTTCGGGATCGATCGAGATAACTGAGCCGAGCGCGCAGCCCGAGCAGCGAGCGAACTGTCGCCTGAATCAGTTTCCCATCCTTCCATTCGATGTCCACCTCGAAGCCGCCACGAGCACGCAGCCCTGTGACCCGCCCCTCCGGCCACGCTCCCGGCAGAGCCGGCAATAACCGGATGACATCATCATTACTCTGCAGCAGCATCTCGGCGATGCCGGCCGTCGCGCCGAAGTTGCCGTCGATCTGAAACGGCGGGTGAGCATCGAAGAGGTTATCGTAGCTCCCGCCGGAGAATCCCACTCTCGATGCATCGCGCTGCTTCTCGACCGGTCGCAGCAGCAACGCCAGCAGTTTGTGAGCGCGGTCGCCGTCGCCCAGCCTCGCCCAGAGATTCATCTTGTATGCCAGCGACCAGCCGGTCGAGATATCGCCCCGAACTTCCAGCGACTTCCTAGCCGCCCGGGCCAGATCCGGCGTCTTCTCGAGGTCGATCTCGTCTCCCGGATAGAGCCCCCAGAGATGCGAAACATGCCTGTGATTCGGCTCAGGCTCCGGGTATTCATCGAGCCACTCCATGACCCGCCCGTCTGAGCCGGTCCGCGTCGGCGGCAACTTGGCCATCTTCGCGGTCAGTTCCCTTCTGAATTCGGCGTCCACGCCCAGAATCCGCGAGCCCTCGATGCAGGCGCTGAAGAGGTATCTGAGCAACTGATTATCGATCGTCGGCCCCATGCAGACGTGAGCGACTGAACCATCCGGCATCCGGAATGAGTTTTCGGGAGAGTTGGCCGGCGCCGTGACAAGCCAGCCGTTCTTCGGCTCTTCGATCAGCAGGTCGGCGTAGAACCGCGCCGAGCCCTTCATCACCGGATATGCGCGGCGCAGAAATTCCCTGTCGCGCGTGAACAGGTAGTGGTCCCACAAGTGCTGGCACAACCATGCGGAACCCGTGGTCGTCGATCCCCACGACGCTCCCTCGCCCGGCGCCGTGAATCCCCATGGATTGGTGATCACGTGAGCCACCCAGCCCCGCGCGCCGTAATAAAGTTGTGCCGTCCGCGCCCCCGGCGCCTGCAAAGACGAGATCAGCGAGAAGAGCGGTTCGTGCAGCTCGGAAAGATTGGCCACCTCGGCCGGCCAGTAATTCATCTGCACGTTGACGTTGAGATGCCAGTCGCCGTTCCAGGGCGTCTGCAGAGTATCGGCCCAGATCCCCTGCAGGTTGGCAGGCACGCCCCCCGGTCGCGATGACGAGATCAGCAGGTAACGGCCGTACTGAAAATAGAGCGCCGCCAGCTCCGGATCGGCTGCTCCGCCGGCCGCGGACCTGATCCGCTCTGAAGTCGGCAGTCCGCTCTGTCTCGCGCTCTCCGGCCCCAGCTTCAGCTCGACCCGGTTGAAATACTTCCGGTAATCCGCAATGTGAGCGGCCCGCAGCGCGGTGAAGCTCTTCGATGCCGCACGCCGCATGTCCCGCGCCGATGCGGCCGCCGGATCAGCCGTGCGCCGGCCGGCAAATCCCTGATAATCGGTCGCGGCGGTCACGATCAGAATCGCCTCGTCCGCCGCGCTGACGCTCAGCGCACCGTCGGTCGCCCTGACCTCGCCTTTTCGGTTGATCAGCCTCAACCTCGCCGCATACTTCATCCCTTTCCCGTCGGCGCCGTTGTTCAGTTGCCCAGACATCAGCAGTTCGTTGTCGGCGACAGAGGTCACGGCGAACCGCTCCGGGCGATCCAGCGAGGCTTTGAACGAAATCCTGCCGGGCCGGTCCGCACTGAGCCGCATGACGATCGCCTCATCCGGCGCGCTGGCGAAGGTCTCGCGGAGATACTTCACACCGCCCTGCTCGTATGTAACCCGCGCCACGGCATTCGCCAGGTTCAAATCCCGCCGGTAATTCGCGACAACCTGATCAGATTTTTCGAACCGCAACCGCAGATCCCCGAGCATCTGATACGATCCGTAAGGCAGATTCATCCCGCGCGCGCGTCCCGATCCCTGGCCCCGGCAGGTGAAGTGATCGTAGACCAGTTTCTCCGCCTCGACATTCCTCCCGGCCAGCAGCAGGCGTCGGATCTCCGGCAGATATTGCGCTGCGTCCGGCCGGTCTGCATCTTCCCTGCCTCCCGACCAGAGCGTCCCGTCGTTAAGCACCACGCGCTCTTCATCGACTCCGCCGAAGATGGAAGCCCCCAGACGCCCGTTCCCGAGCGGCAGCGATTCCAGCCACTCACTCGCCGGCTGCCTGTACCATAAACTCAGCGGCTCAGCCGGCGCTTCACCGCCGGACTGCAGGACGTGGTTGCGGGTTTCGCCGACCCCGCTCAGGAATGAAACCGCTGCGCCCAATATAGCCGCCGACAACAGTGCCGGCAGCCTGAATCGTCTGTCGTTCATCATTTTCAAGCCTCGAAGGATATCAACTACCTCAAGCCCTAACGCTAAGAGTGATTAAACGCCAAGGCGCCAGGAAGGCCAAGTTTTATTCAGAGCATGAAGCACCGGTTTTAAACATTGCTCGATCGGCGGTATTGAGGGAATTGTACAATCTCAGCCTTA
>CALBSU010000492.1 GCA_937967285.1 uncultured Acidobacteriota bacterium | reverse complement strand
TTCGTTTCGAAGATCGCCGCGGACGGGACGGCGCTGATCTATTCGACATACTTCGGCGGAAGCGATGACGACAGAGGCAATTCGGTCGCGGTCGATGCGTTGGGCAGAGCCTACATCACCGGCGCGACGTCGTCTCCGGACCTGACGGTCGTCAATCCGATCCAGAACCAGCTCAAAGGGGTCTCGGACGTATTCGTCGCGGTTCTCGGCGCTCAGGGCAGCGCCGTCGAGTATGCGACCTATCTCGGAGGCGCGGGGATCGATTCCGGTCGGGGAATCGCGGTCAACGGCGCGGGCGATATGTTTCTGACCGGCGAGACCAGCTCGACCGATTACCCGCTCAAGAACCCGCTTCAGCCTGCCAACATCGGAGGCGTCGAGGTCTTCGTCACGCGGATCAAGGCGGGAGGCGCCGAACTGGTCTATTCGACCTATCTCGGCGGCGGCAGGACAGACTCAGGATACGGGCTGGCGATCGACGGCAGCGGAAACGCCTATGTGACGGGCTCGACCGATTCGCTCGATTTCAACATCAACAATGCCGTATCGGGCAACAATCTCGGCGGGCTGGATGGATTCATTTCGCGGATCAGCCCGGACGGTTCCCAGCTTGTCTATTCGACCTACATCGGCGGGAGCGGCATCGACCTGGCGCTGAACGTCGCCATCGACACGGTCGGAAACGCCTATCTGACGGGCTTCACGGCCGCCGCTGACTTCCCGGTCAGGAATCCGCTCCAGCCGCGCAACGGCGGAGTGGGCGATGCCTTCGTCGCCAAGATCAATTCGAACGGGACTTCGTTCGTTTACGTCACATATTTCGGCGGCAGCGGTATCGACCAGGGGCTCGGAATCGCTGTCGGACCTGACGGCCGCGCTGTCGTCACTGGCGTGACGGCTTCGACCGATTTTTCGGTCGTCAATGCGTTGCAGCCGGCAAGCGGCGGAGGCGCCGATGCCTTTCTGGCGATGTTCAACGAATTCGGCGGCGCTCTGATCTACTCGACCTATCTCGGCGGCGGAGGCAACGACATCGGTTACGGAGTCGCGCTTGACGGCGCGGGCAATATCTTCCTGACCGGATCGACGGCCTCACAGGACTTCGTCACCAGTAATCCGATTCAGTCCGTCAACAAGGGCGAGGACGATGCCTTCGTCATGAGGATCGATTCGACCGGCGCAAATCTGATCTATTCGACGTATCTCGGCGGAACGGGATTCGACAACGGCGTGGGGATCGCGGTCGATCAGTCCGGCAACGCCTATGTTGCCGGCATCACAAATTCCGCGGATTTCCCTGTTCAGGGCGGAATCCAGTCGATGATCGCCGGTGAACTGGACACGTTTGTGACGAGGATCAGCCCGGACGGGTCGTCGCTCTCGTGGTCGACGTATCTCGGCGGCACGGGCACCGATTTCGCGAGCGGGATCGCCGTCGATGTCGACGGCAACGCGTATGTCATCGGCTCGACCGGATCGACGGATTTCAAGATCAAGGATGCGCTGCAGAACATGAACAAGGGATCCTTCGATGCCTTCGTCACCAAGCTCGATCACAGCGGATCCTCGCTCATCTATTCGACCTATCTCGGCGGCGAGAACAACGACTTCGGCCTCGGTCTGGTGGTCGACGCGGTCGGCAAATGTTATCTCACCGGATCGACCGGATCGACGACCTTTCCGGTTGTCGGCGCGATACAGGCGACCAACAACGGGATGGACGATGTCTTCGTGTCGGTGCTCAACGAGGCGGGATCGGCGCTCACCTTCTCGACCTATCTCGGAGGTTCCGCCAGCGAGCAGGCCGACGGCATCGCGGTCGATGCCCTCGGCACGATCTATCTGGTCGGTCAGGCGGGATCGGCTGACTTCCCGCTCGTCAACCCGCTCCAGCCGGCGGCGAGCGGCAACGTTGAAGCCTTCATCACGGTGATCGTCAACGACGGCGGCAGCGGAGGCTCGACCTTCGCGGCGAGCGTCTCCGCGGCCAGTTATCGCGATGCAGAGCTGGCGGCCGAATCGATCGTCGCTGCCTTCGGCGTCGATCTGGCGACCACAGTCGAGATCGCCTCGACGCTGCCGCTGCCGACATCGCTGGCCGGCACGACCGTCAAGGTCAGGGACAGCGCCGGCGATGAACGGCTGGCGCCGCTCTTCTTCGTCGCGCCCTCGCAGGTCAACTATCAGTTGCCGCCGGGCACAGTCACCGGGCCGGCGCTGGTCACCATCACCTCCGCCGACGGCAAGGTCGCGGCCGGCACGACGATCATTTCGAGCGTCGCGCCGGGGCTCTTCTCCGCCAACGCAAACGGCCTCGGTGTGGCTTCCGCAGTCGCCCTGCGCGTCAAAGGCGACGGGACGCAGATTTTCGAACCGATCGCTCAGTTCGATGCGATGGCCGGCAGTTTCGCCGCTACGCCGATCGACCTCGGACCTGAAGGCGAGCAGGTCTTCCTGATCCTCTTCGGGACCGGGCTGCGCAACAACTCAGCGCTTCAGAATGTCAGCGTTACGATCGGCGGCGAGAACTGCGAACTCTTCTACGCCGGTGCACAGGGAGGTTTCGTCGGTCTCGATCAGGTCAATCTGCGCGTGCCGCGGAGCCTCATCGGCCGGGGCGAGGTCGATCTCGTCTTCATCGCCGACGGGAAGCCGGCGAATACTCTGCGCGTCAGGATCAAGTGAAAAAAAGCGGCGCCCACGGGCGCCGCACTCCCTGAAATCTGTCGAATCCTGTAAAATCACATCTCGTCATACCACCTCGATCACCAATTCTTTCGCCGGAGGTCCATCGTGAAGCGAAGATTGCAGTTGCATATCTTATTAATAGCAATCACAGCGGCGGTTGCGTGGCTGGCGCAGCCATTCGCCGCGGCCGGGCAGGGCGGATCGGCGAAGGTCGATTTCGCGCGCGAGATCCGCCCGATTCTTTCGGACAACTGCTTCACGTGTCACGGACCGGACGATAAACAGCGAATGGCGGGATTGAGGCTCGACACCAGGGCCGGGGCATTCATCAAGGCCGGCGTGATCGTGCCGGGTGATGCCGGGAAATCGCGGCTCATCAAACGCATAACCTCGAAGGACCCGAACGCGGTCATGCCGCCGCCCGAGAGCGGGCACAAACTGACCGAGAGGCAGATTGCGCTGCTCACTCGATGGGTCGATGAGGGAGCGCAGTGGCAGGAGCACTGGTCGTTCGTCGCGCCGAAGCGCCCGAATACTCCGGCGCTCAAAACGATTGCGGGCGCAAGGAATCCGATCGACAACTTCATCTTTTCCAGGCTGGAGAAGGAGGGACTCAAGCCTTCGCCGGAAGCCGACCGGGCGACGCTTGCCCGCCGGCTCTACCTCGACCTGACGGGACTGCCTCCGGAACCGGCCGAGATCGACGCGTTTCTCGCCGACCGCTCACCCGACGCCTACGAGAAACTGGTCGACAAACTGCTCGCCTCGCCGCATTACGGTGAGCGGATGGCGCTGATGTGGCTGGATCTGGCCAGGTATGCCGATTCGCACGGGTATCACATCGACAGTCATCGCGACATGTGGCCGTGGCGGGACTGGGTGATCCGCGCTTTCAACAGCAACAAGCCGTACGATCAGTTCACGGTCGAGCAGATCGCGGGGGATCTGCTGCCGAATGCGACGCAGGATCAGAAGATCGCGACCGGATTCAACCGCAACCACATGATCAATTTCGAGGGCGGCGCGATTCCGGAAGAGTATCTAAGCGAATATCTGGTCGATCGAGTCGAGACTACCTCGGTGACATGGCTCGGACTGACGATGGGATGCGCCAGATGCCATAACCACAAGTACGATCCGGTCACGCAGAAGGAGTTCTATAAGTTCTACGCCTTCTTCAACAATATCAACGAAGTCGGACTGGACGGCCGCGTCGGAAATGCCCGTCCGTTCCTGTCGCTGCCGACGGATGAGCAGACGCGGCGCGAGACGGAGCTCAAGACCTCCATCAAGAGTCTGGAAGAGGCTCTGAGCGAAAAGAATATCGATCCGCTGATAAAGGCCTGGGAGACGCCGCTCAGGTCCCGTCGCCCCGACTCGCGGGTCGCGAACCTGCTGGCGCATTACGAGATGGACGGCGGTCTGGCCGATACCTCGGGCAGGTATCTCCACGCGCGAGTTCTTCGCGGCGAGCCGTCGTTCGGCGAAGGGCAGGTTGAGAAGGCAGTCAGCCTGGATGGTCAGACCGAGATCGACTTCGGCAGCGCCGGCCGGTTTGAGAAGGACCGCAAGTTCACCCTGGCGACGTGGCTGCGACCGGGACTCGGCAAGGTGGGGAACTTCATCTTCCAGAAGATCGAGGATGAAGAGACGCGGCGCGGATTCGAGCTGCTCTTCGAGGAGACTCAGCTCTTCGACATTCAGCGCTGGGCTGCGCCGCTGACGATTCGACTGACTTCGGCATGGCCTGAAAACTCGATCGTCATCCGGACGCGCGAGCTCTTCTACACCGGCCAGTGGAAACATCTGGCGATCGTCAGCGACGGCTCCGGCAAAGCGGCCGGCATTCGCGTTTACCTCAACGGCAAACCCGCCGAGGTCGAGGTCGTTAAAGACAGCCTGACCGGCAGCACTGGCACCGACGCCGGGCTGCTGATTGGCAGCAAGGAGACGGGGCGTTCCTACAGCGGCGGCGTCGACGATCTGCGGCTCTACGATGCGACTCTTTCGGATGAGGAGATCAGAAAGCTGGCGGTCGATTACACGATTCATACCGTGGTTACGATCGATCCGGCGAAGAGATCGAAGGACCAGCAGGCGAGGATTCGCGAGCATTACCTGACGGAGGTGGCGGCTCCCGGGATCCGCCGTCAATACGCCGACTTGAAAAGGCTGAATAAAGAGCAGGATGAACTGAAGAAATCGACCCTCAACGTGATGGTCATGTCGGAGTTGAGCAAGCCGCGCGAGACGTTCGTGCTGGAACGGGGCGATTACCGCAACCGTGGCGAGAAGGTGGCGCCGGGCGTGCCGGCGATTCTGCCTCCGCTGGCGGCGGGCGAGCGGGTCGATCGCCTCTCGCTGGCCAGATGGCTGGTCGATCCGAACCATCCGCTGACTGCGCGGGTGGCGGTGAATCGTTTCTGGCAGCTCTATTTCGGCCACGGAATCGTCAAGACATCGGAGGATTTCGGCTCGCAGGGAGAGCCTCCGGTTCATCCCGAACTGCTCGACTGGCTGGCGACGGAGTTCATCCGCACGGGGTGGGACGTCAAGGGGCTTCAGAAACTGATCGTCACGTCGGCTACCTACCGGCAGTCATCGAAGGCGACCCACGCGCTGATCGAGAAGGATCCGGAGAACCGGCTGCTCGCTCGCGGGCCGAGGTTCCGCCTGTCGGCCGAGCTGGTGCGCGACAATGCGCTGGCCGTGAGCGGTCTGCTCGCCCAGAAGATCGGCGGTCCGAGCGTGCTGCCGTATCAGACGCCGGGACTCTGGGAGGAGCTGGCATTCGGCGACGGCTTCTCGATGCAGACCTATGTTCAGGGGCACGGCGAGGACCTTTACCGGCGCAGCATGTACACCTTCTGGAAGCGGACGGTTCCGCCCGCATCGCTTTCGACCTTCGACGCGCCGGACCGCGAGAAATGCGTGGCGCGCAGAGCCGTCACCAACACGCCGCTTCAGGCTCTGGTGCTGATGAACGATCCGACTTATGTCGAGGCGGCGCGAACCCTCGCCCAGCGCGCTTTGCTCGAAGGCGGCCGGAGCTCGAGTGACCGCATCCATTTCGCATTCCGCCGCGCGACCGGCAGGCATCCGAGCGGCGCCGAAGTCTCGGTCCTCAGAAAACTGCTCGCCGGTCAGATGGCGACATTCAGAAAAGACCCGGCCGGCGCGGAGAAACTGCTCTCCGTCGGTGAATCTCCATACAGCGACAGGATCCCGCGACACGAACTGGCCGCGTGGACGATGGTCGCCAGCGCCATCCTGAATCTGGATGAAACGATCACCAAGGAGTAGTCGATGGATCTCAAAGCAGTCATCAAACAGCTTGAAACACTCGGCACCGCGCAGAACCGCAAGGTCTATGCCCGTCACGGCGTCGACGGGGAGATGTTCGGCGTCAGCTACGCCAATCTCTACAAGCTGCAGAAAGCCATCAAAATCGACCACGACCTGGCGCAGCAGCTCTGGGCCACGGGAAATCACGACGCTCGTGTCCTGGCGACTCTGATCGCCGATCCCGCCAGGATGACGGACAAGCTGGCTGAAAGCTGGATCAGGGATGCTTCGAATTATGTCTCGACGGATGCACTGACGCGCTTCATCGCCCGCACTCCGCTGGCCCTGAAGAAATCAGAGAAGTGGCGCAAGGCGAGCAGGGAATGGATCGGCGCGGCAGGCTGGGCACTGCTCGGACACGTCGCTCTCAACGACAGGGAACTGCCCGACAGCTACTTTGCTCCCTTCATCGATGAGATCGCAAAGACCATTCACAGTCGCAAGAACCGAGTCAGGTACGAGATGAACGGCGCGCTGATCGCCATCGGACTGAGAAGCGACGCACTTGAAAAACGCGCGCTTGCAGCGGCGAAAGCCATCGGCCGCGTCGAGGTCGATCACGGCGAGACCAACTGCAAGACTCCGGACGCCGTCGAGTACATCGGTAAAGCAAAAGCATACAGGCACAAGAAGAAAGCCGCGGCGAAGCAATAATGGAGGTAACTGCACAGTGTTTGGCTTTAGTTTCCAGTTGCCAGTTTCCAGTCTTAATTTGAAAGGACTCGGTTTCACCAGTCTTTCACTTTTAATAGATACAGATCACGGGATGCATACTGGAAACTGGCAACTGGAAACCTAAACGCTGTCTTAGCAGTTACCAGGGGACAACTGGAGAGAGCATGAATATCGAGAGGGAATTAGATCTTCATCTGACGCGTCGCCAGCTCTTCGGGCTGGGGGCGAAAGGGATCGGGCTGGCCGCGCTGTCGACGCTGTTCGGACGGGACATCCTGGCCGGCACGCAGGAGCGCGATCCGAAGACAGGCGGCCTGACGGGCGTTCCGCATTTCGCGCCGAAGGTCAAGCGGGTCATCTTCCTGCACCAGTCCGGAGGGCCGTCGCAGTTCGAGACCTTCGACTACAAGCCGGCGCTCGACAAGCTGCACGGCTCGGAGCTGCCGGATTCGATCCGCAAGGGGCAGCGGATTACCGGCATGACATCGGGGCAGAAGGCGTTTCCCTGCGTCAAATCGCTCTATTCGTTCAAGCAGCACGGCCAATCGGGAGCCTGGGTCAGCGAACTGCTGCCGTACACCGCGAAGATCGTCGACGATCTTACGATCATCAAGACCATGCACACCGACGCGATCAATCACGATCCGGCGATCACCTTCATCCAGACGGGATTTCAGCAGCCCGGGCGGCCGAGCCTCGGCGCATGGCTCAGCTACGGGCTTGGCAGCGAGAACCAGAACATGCCGGCCTTCGTCGTCATGCTCTCGCAGGCGCATGCGCTCAACACCGATCAGCCGCTCTTTTCGCGGCTCTGGAGCAGCGGCTTCCTGCCGTCGAAGTATCAGGGCGTAAGATTCCGCGCCGGCGCCAATCCGGTGCTCTACCTCAAGGACCCGCAGGGAGTCGGCAAGACCAGTCGCCGCGAGATGCTCGATGCGGTCATGCAGCTCAACAAGATCAAGAGCACCGATTACGGCGATCCGGAGATCGAGACGCGGATCTCTCAGTACGAGATGGCATACCGGATGCAGACTTCCGTCCCGGATCTGATGGATCTCTCGAAGGAGCCCGATCACATCTTCGAGATGTACGGGCCGGAGTCGCGAAAACCGGGCACTTACGCCGCGAACTGCCTGCTCGCGCGCCGTCTGGCCGAGCGCGACGTCCGCTTCATCCAGCTCTATCATCGCGGCTGGGACCAGCACAACGACCTGCCGCGCGATCTGGCGCTTCAGTGTCGCGGCACTGACCAGCCGACCGCCGCACTGGTCGCGGATCTCAAACAGCGAGGGCTGCTCGATGACACGCTCGTCGTCTGGGGAGGCGAGTTCGGAAGGACGGTCTACTGCCAGGGCAAGCTGACCGAGGCCAACTACGGCCGTGATCATCATCCGCGCAATTTCGTCATGTGGCTGGCCGGCGGAGGAGTCAAAAAGGGCTTGTCGCTGGGCGAAACGGACGATTACAGCTACAACGTGGTGTCCGATCCGGTCTCGGTCTACGATCTGCAGGCGACGCTCCTGCATCTGCTCGGGATCGATCACAAGCGGCTGACCTACAGGTTCCAGGGACGCGATTTCAGGCTGACCGACGTCCACGGTGAGCTGGTCGATAAGATACTTGCATAGGCATCAAAGGTGAGTAACCGCAAAGGCCGCAAAGGTGGCAAAGAGGTTGAGCCGCAAAGGCCGCAGAGGTGGCAAAGAGGTTGAACCGCAAAGGCCGCAAAGGTGGCAAAGATTTATAGGGAATTGATACCGGATTAACGTCCAGTGGACGGGACTCTGATATTAATAACCATAATAACCCTTGCCACCTCTGCGGCCTTTGCGGTTAACCCCCTTTGCCACCTTTGCGGCCTCTGCGGTTCAATCTCTTTGCGATTTACAAAGAACGCTAGCCGCCGAGCACTCTGCGGACGGTCTCTTCGCGATTGGATCCGATCATCCTTGCGATCTCTTCGATGTGGCGGCGTTCGGTGGCGGAGATCTTGTGAAAACCCAGAAATCCGCCTGAAACGCGCGCGATCTGGGTGCAGTATTCGACCAGATCGTGGCGCGTCGCATCGCGCTGATCGGCGGGCAGCGCCTCGAGCAGGATCCGGATCGCGCGCAGCGAATCCTTGAAGAAGGACTCGTCCGGTTGCTGATCGAGCCACTTGAGAAGCTGTGAGTACGCTTCCGTATCGGGCGTCACGCCGCGAGTGGCGGCGATATCGAGGATGGCCTTCCGCTCGTCGAGCGAGACGCCGTCCTCGGCCCAGGCGATCTGGACCAGCGGAACCAGATGAAGCAGCCGGATCGTCGTGTCCCTGTAACCGAGGTCCTGCAGGGCCTCGACGACCTCTTCATCGACCTCTCCCTCACCTGCGCTCATCTTGCGGAGCTCCTCGATCATCGACATCCGCTCGCGGATCTTCTCGATGAGCATGACCTCCTGTTTATGGAAATACTCGTCCTCCAGACCCCGTTCGCGCTCAGCGAAAATGTTTCTGTCCGGCATAACTACTCCTTGAAAATAATCACGGATTTATGAAATCTGAGATACACTATTTTCTCACAACTTTCTTTCCAGCACGAGACCGATTTACCGGATCTCATCCCGTCGCCCCGATCATCAACCGCCCGATGCCGTTGAGGCATTCTTTGATAAGGAGCAAGAAAATGTTTGACCGTTTTATCCGGATAAGTTTCAAGACCATTATTTCAACCGCTCTGATCCTGATAGCGATCGCCGTCGCCGGCTGCGGCAAATCCGAGCCGTCGACTGCCGAATCGGCCGTCAAATCGGCGGCCACTGCCGTTTCCGAGGCGATCGCCGGAGACGACAACTTCGAGGGCGTCGTTGTCATGAAGATGGATACCGGCGAGCAGAAGGGCATGGAGATGACCTTTTCGCTGAAAGGAACGAAGACTCGCGTCGAGACCGGAATGCCGGGAACTCCCGAAGTCAAGGGCATCATGATCATGGATACTGACGCGGGAAAGATGATGACGCTCATGCCTCAACAGAAGATGTACATGACGATGGACCTCAAGGGGATGGCCGAGGAGGCAAATGAGAAGTCGGCAGAGGTTGAGAAGTTTCCGAAGCTGACCTCGACCGGCAGGCGCGAAACAATCGCCGGCCACGAATGCGAGCACTGGCTGATCGGAGACGAGCAGGACATCGACATGTGCGTGGCCAAGGGGATCGGATACTTCGGCATGGGCGGACAGCCCGGCGAAGGGTCGTTCCGCAACATGATCTTCAGTCCGAAAATGCTGGCCGAAGCCGCGGCGCATCCCGAATGGGTCAAACTGCTCAAGGGAGGCGCTTTCCCGCTCAAGATCACTGCGACTGAGAACGGCAAAGCCGCGATGACCATGGAGGCCACGCGGGTCGAGAAGAAGTCGCTCGATGATTCACTCTTCAGCGTTCCTGCCGGTTACAAGGAGTTCAACATGCAGGATATGATGCGCGGCCGGAGGTAGCTCCGCCGGCGGGCTTGAGCGTCCTTCATTCGGTCCCGGGCCAAATTTGACAATATCGACCGCTATCGGTACATTCCAAGTTTGCCCTGCAAGCGTCCGGTTGACCCGCTCACCGGGCCGCAAGGATCGAATGAAGGACGGAATTTTATGACCGGAAACGAGATACGCAATACATTCCTCAATTACTTTGCCAGGCACGGCCACAAGATAGTCAAGTCCTCGCCGCTGTTGCCGGCCAATGATCCGACGCTGCTCTTCACAAACGCAGGGATGAACCAGTTCAAGGACGTCTTCCTGGGCGCCGAGAAGCGCGATTACAAGCGCGCGACGACGTCGCAGAAGTGCGTCCGGGCCGGAGGCAAGCACAACGACCTTGACGAGGTCGGGAAGACCGCCCGCCATCACACCTTCTTCGAGATGCTCGGGAACTTCTCGTTCGGCGACTACTTCAAGGAGGACGCGATCCGGTTCGCGTGGGACCTGCTGGTCAACGAGATGAAGATGGATCCGACGCGCCTGTGGTTCACCGTCTTCGCCGGGGATGACGAGGTGTCGGCCGACGAGGAAGCGGAAACGCTGTGGGAGAAGGTCGGAGCTCCCCGTGAGCGCATTCTGCGATTTGGTCGCAAGGACAACTTCTGGCAGATGGGCGAGACCGGACCATGCGGTCCGTGCTCTGAGATCCATTACTACCTCGGCGAGAATCCCGATGACCCGGCCTTCAATCGCGCAGAGTTCGTAAACGGGCATGGCGACGACACGATCGAGATCTGGAACCTGGTCTTCATGCAGTACAACCGCATCGAAACCGGGCCCGGGCAGTACCGGCTCGATCCGCTGCCGGCTCCGTCGGTGGATACCGGCGCCGGGCTGGAGCGCGTGACCGCGGTCCTGCAGGGAGTCAAATCCAACTACGAGACGGACCTCATCCGGCCGATCATCGAGTTCACCGCCAGGCTGGCCGGAAAGCAGTACGTTTACGACGATACGGAACAGAACGTTTCGATGCGGGTCATTGCCGACCACGCGCGAGCGACGGCGTTTCTGATCGCCGACGGCATCTTTCCGGGCAACGACACTCGCGGATACGTGCTGCGCAAGATCATGCGTCGCGCCATCTGGCACGGCAACAAGCTCGGATTCAAAGAGGTCTTCTTCGCGAAGGTGACCAATTTCGTGATCGATATGATGGGCGATGCCTATCCCGAGCTGCGTGAAACCCGGAATGTCATCGAGCGCGTGGTGACGACGGAGGAGAAGCTCTATTCATCGACGGTCGGAGCGGGCCTCAACATACTCGAAGAGATCATGAAGAAGACCTCGGGCGCGGTCGTCGCGGGCGCGGATGTCTTCAGGCTGTATGACACCTACGGTCTGCGCTACGACCTGATCGAGTACGTCGCGGAGCAGCGCGGTTTCACGCTCGACAAGGACGGGTTCGAGGCCGAGCTCGAGCGTCAGCGTCAGCGCGCGCGCGAAAGCTGGAAGGGCGGCGCGGCCAAACAGGTCAACCCTGTCTACCAGCAGATCGCCGCGAATGGACGATCGGAGTTCACCGGATACGGCGGGACGGACCTGAGCGGAGCGCGCGTCGTGGCGCTGGTGCGGGACGGCGAGAGAGTCGGGAAGATAACGCTCGGAGAGAAAGCCGAGGTGGTGCTCGACCGGACGCCGTTCTATGCCGAGTCCGGCGGTCAGATCGGCGATTCCGGAATCCTCGAGAACGAGGACACGCGGCTGCTGGTCACAGATGTCCAGTCGCCGACCTCGGGCGTGATCGCGCATCAGGTCGAAGTCGAGCAGGGGACGCTCAGTGTGGGAGATTTGATCAACGCGCATGTCGATGCGGAGCGTCGCGCGCGGACGATGGCCAATCACACGGCAACACACCTGATGCATGCGGCGCTGCGCGAGGTGCTCGGTCCGCACGTCAAGCAGGCCGGCTCGCTGGTCGCTCCCGACCGGCTGCGGTTCGATTTCACGCACTTCGCGCCGCTGACCGAAGAAGAGATCTCCGAGATCGAACGGCTGGTCAACGAGCAGACGCTGCGCAACTCGACGGTCAGCAAGGAGGTCAAAACGCTCGACGAGGCGCTCGCCTCGGGCGCGATGGCGCTCTTCGGCGAGAAGTACACCGACCAGGTCCGCGTCGTCAGCGTGCAGGGTTTTTCGACCGAATTGTGCGGCGGCACGCACGTCAACGCGACAGGAGATATCGGATCGTTCAAGATCATTTCGGACGCCTCGATCGCCTCAGGCACGCGCCGGATCGAAGCGGTGACGGGCAAGGGAGCCTTCGAGCGGTTCCAGCTCTCCGAGCATCTGCTGCACGACGCGGCGCTGCGGCTCAACACCACTCCGAAGAGCCTGCCCTCGGAGGTCGAACGGCTCCAGAGCCAGCTCCGCGAGCAGCAGAAGGAGATCGAGAAGCTCAAGCTCAAGCTGGCGCAGGGCGCCGCGGCGCCTGCCGACGAGCAGGTGACCGAAGTCGACGGCCTCAAGGTGCTTGTCCGCCGGGTCGAGAACCTCGGCAAGGACGGGCGCCGGCAACTGGCCGACACGCTGACGCGCCGTGTCGCGCCCGGCGTGGTCGTTCTGGCCGAAGAGGCCGATGGAACGGCATCGCTGGTCGTCATGGTCTCGAAGGACGCGACCGACAGGATTCAGGCCGGGGCGCTGATCCGCGAGCTGACGGCTATCAGCGGCAAAAAGGGAGGCGGCAAACCGGACCTCGCCGAAGGCGGGGCATTGCCCGAGAAACTGGAAGAGACGCTCAGCGCCGCTCCGCAACTGGTCTCGAAACTGCTCGGCGCCTGATTTTGGCCTGATTATGGAAAGTCTCGTAACCTCGAACCTCAAACATCACCCCACACGGACGCTGGTCAGCATCATCGGCGTCGCGGTCGGGGTGATCCTCGTTGTCCTGACCGTCGGGCTGGTCCGCGGCGCGCTGCGCGAACGCGGCCAGCGAGACGCAAACATCGGCGTCGAGATCATGCTTCGGCAGGCCGGACAGGGGCTCTCGCTGACCTCCGCGGACATGTCGATCCCGATCGACGTGCTCGATCAGGTTCGGGCCATCCCCGGAGTCGCTGTCGCCACGCCCGTCGGGCAGAACCTCGAGATGGGCGGCGAAGGCGGACTCGGCATCCGGCAGATCGACGGGATCGTCTTCGACAGTTTCACCGCCGCCAGCAAGCTGCGCGTCATCGAGGGCGGTCCGCTGCCCGCTTCGGGCGATGTCGCGATCATCGACATCAAGCAGGCGCTCGATCGCAAGTCGAAGATCGGCGACAAGTTCACCGCACTCGGACGAGAGTTCAGGATCGTCGGAATCTATGAGCCCGAGAGCGGCGCGCGCATCAAGATCCCGCTGGCCACGATGCAGGAAGCGCTGGCCGCGCAGAACAAGTGTTCGATGATCTTCGTCAAATGCGTCGATCCCGCTCAGCAGGAGGAGGTCGCCCGACGGATCCTCGCGAAATATCCCGACTACCGCGTCATCTTCACGCGCGAACTCCCGACGCTCTTCGCGACGGGGTTCTCGGGGTTCAACGTCTTCCTGACTGTAGTTCGCGGTCTGGCCATCGTCATCAGCCTGCTCGTCATTCTGCTGACCATGTACACAACGGTCTCGGAGCGGACTCGCCAGATCGGCATCCTCAAATCGCTCGGCGCATCGAAGGCCTGGATCGCATGGGAGGTCGAAAAAGAGGCTCTCGTCATCAGCCTGCTCGGCATCTTCGGCGGACTGGGCGCGGCGATCCTGCTCAGATTCATCCTCGTTCGTTTCGCGGGCTGGAATATCGAACTCGAATTCATGTCGATCTTCTACGCTTCCCTGGCGGGGCTGGCGAGCGGAGTTCTGGGCGCTCTCTATCCCGCCCTTCGCGCGGCGAGCAAGGATCCGGTCGTCGCGCTCAGCTATGAGTAGCGGTTTCCGGTTTTCAGATGAAGTCCTTCCCAACGCGACAACTGGCCATCGTGTCGGGGCTGCTGGGAGCGATCCTCTTCGCCTGGATCGTGCGCCGGACCGGTTTCGATGAAATCCTGCAGCGGATCTCGCAACTGGGCGCAGGGTTCCTGATCATTCTTCTCCTCTCATTTTCAAGGCATCTGGTGAGGGCGTTTTCGTGGCGGCGCTGCCTGCCGCCGGAGTCGCGCGGAGCGGCGGGAATAGGGCGCCTGCTCCGGGCCCGGCTGGCCGGCGAAGCGTTGGGCGATCTGACTTTCGGACCGGTCGTGGCCGAGCCGATGCGGCTTCTCGTCTTCAGCGAAGATCTGCCGGCCGGCCGCGGGCTCTCGTCGCTGGCCGTCGAGAATATCGCCTACGCTTTTTCGAGCGCCCTGATGGTGGTCGCCGGCGCCGTCGCGGTCCTGGCGACGCTCGGATTGCAGGAATCGATACGCGCGGCGATTCTGGTCGCGCTCGGCCTGACAGCGGCGATCGCCGTCTCGTCATTCGTCATCATTGCCGGTCGCATCCATATCGCATCGGCGATACTCACCCGCCTGGCCTCGCTGCTGGTCCGTGATCCGGCCGGATCATCCGCGATCGCCTCGAAGCTCGACGGGTTGAGGGAACTTGAGAATTACGTCTTCGATTTCTACGCCCGGCGTCCGATCGACCTCCTGCTGGTTGCGGCCAGTCAGATCTTCTTTCACTTCGCCGGCGTGGCGGAGATCCTGGTGACGCTCAGACTGATGGGCGCTGATATCGGCCCGGCCACGGCCTTTCTGCTCGAGTCGATCAATCGGTCGATCAACATCGCATTCACCTTCGTGCCAGGGCTGGTCGGCGTCGATGAAGCCGGGACTTCGATCATGACCTCGATGCTCGGACTCGGAGCCGCCTCGGGTGTCGCGCTCGCGATCGTCCGTAAAATCCGCATGTTCTTCTGGATCGCGGTCGGACTGGCGGTGCTGAT
>CALBSU010000491.1 GCA_937967285.1 uncultured Acidobacteriota bacterium | reverse complement strand
ACCCGCTCCGCGGGCTCAGAACAGGCTGAGCAGAAAAAAGTAGAAAGTAGAAAGTAGAAAGGAGTTATGGGCGATCGTGCCAATAACTCCTTTCTACTTTCTACTTTCTACTTTTTACTGACTTCAGGATCTTGCGTTGACCACTTCCTCGGACAGGTCGTCGCTTTCCGCGCCCTTGAGAACGACATTTTCCGGGAGCTGGAACGGCTGCTGCGGCGCGCGCCAGTTGTCCATCATCGCTACCTGCTGAACACAGGCGATCGTGCAGTATTTGGCGCAGGGCTTTTCGGTGTTGAACTCGATGTCAATGTGCTCGCGGGTGTAGTCCTCGAGCGGGATTCCGGGATAACCGCGCTGCTGCGAGCAGTAATGAACCAGGCCGTCCTCGCAGATGTAGAGGTATCGGGCTCCGGCCCGGCAACGCCATTCGTGCGGTCGCCCGTATGCCAGATCGTCCTGAAAGCTGTTGAGCCAGCCGAACTTCTTCTTGCCGAACCTGCGCAGTTGCCTGTAGACCTGCTCCTCGACGCCGCTCAGTGGTTTGAGCTGGCCGTTTCCGTCGTGGATCACGCCGAGAGTCGAGCCGAATCCCAGTTCGACCGCACGCTTTGCCACCACCAGCGCATCCTCAGGATTGGTGATTCCGCCGCCGATGACCGAATTGATGTTGACGTGAAATTTCGCGTAGTTCGACAGATAGACCAGATATCGGTCGATCACCTTGAGGCTCTTCTGCGAGGTCTTGTCCGGCTTGACGTTGTCGATGCTGATCTGCAGATATTCGAGCCCGGCCCGGTTGAGCTTCTCGATGTTCTCCCGGGTCATGTAGTAGCCGTTGCTGATCAGGCCGGCGATCATTCCGTGAGAACGGATGTGAGTGATTATCTCGAAGATCTGCGGATGGAGCATCGGCTCGCCTCCGCTGATCGTGATCGCCGTTGTCCCGAACGAGGCAAGCCTGTCGAGCCTTCGTTTGACCGCTTCGACGGGCACCGGCTCCGAGACCTTGTCGTATTCGTTGCAGTATCCGCAGGCCAGATTGCAGCGGCGCATCGGTATGATGTGCGCCAGGATAGGGTGTTTGGTCGAGACAAGTCCCTTGGCAACCAGGCTTGCTTCACGCGCAATTCTGCTAACCTTGCTGCTGCTCAGATCGTTCATTCCCTGCATCGGTACGGGTGATGTACCGGTCCTCCTGAAATTGAGTAGAAAGTAGAAAGTAAAAGGTAGAAAGGAAAACTAATAATTTTTACAACCGCTGAATGCTTACAGGCGTGCCCGACTTTCTACTTTCTACTTTCTACTTATATCTTATCAACCACCTTCGTTCCGCCCGGAATCTTGACGTTGAAGGCGGCGTCGGGGATGTTGGCGTTGACCTGCATGTTCTTGAGGGTTACGACTGTGTGGTCGCCGTTGCGTTCGTACATCTTCCACTGAGCCGGAAGCCAGCTCTGCTGATTGACCCACAGTTCGATCCTCGTGAACTGCCCGCCGGACTTGGGAACGAGACGGAGCAGTGTGGTCATCTGACCGTTGATCTGCTCGTCGCGGACGAATTCGATGTTGTAATTACCGGCGATCGACTTGACCGAACCGTCGAGCCCGACCAGTTGCGCGTAACCGCCGACCTTGCCCTTGGAGGCCTTGGCGATCGAGGATTTGAAGACCTGATTGATGCGCGGCTGGTAGTAGATCACCTGCTCGCCGACCATGGCGATGGTGTCCTTGCTCGGTTTGACGTAATCGATCCTCAGCTTGCCCTTGTCCTTGCCTGAGGCCGGTTTGTAGATCATCTGACCGAACTCGTTATCGGTGATCCCGATCTGCGTGTTGGTCTTCTGCTGGATCAGTTCGGCCTTCATGCTCTTGAGGTCCTGGTGGGCCCTCTCCATCTTGTTCAGAATGCCTGTCAGTATCTGGGGCGCGGCAATGGCGTCAGCGTGGCGGGCGCCGGTCAAAATCAGCGCCAGTGCGGAGACCAGTACCAGTAAGCTTCTTCTCATCTTTATTTTAACTCCGTTTATGATAAATCCTTCTTCCCGCTCAGATTACCTGTAGCGAACCCGGTATCCTGTTCGCCCTCGCGAATCAGTGAACTTCCGGTATGCAATCAAACTCGCATTCTCGCCGATTTCGGTCTTCAGGTACAGGGCGATTGCGGCCTGCAGGTCCTTTTCCAGATCGCTTCGATCCACCGAACCGAGAAATGCTTCGAGTTGTCCGGGGTCGATGACCAGTGTTCCCGCACCGATCCCGGCTGACCCGCCTGACTTGGATGCATAAATCCGTTCCTGATTTGCCTGTTTGACCACCGGACGATCGCGGTCGCCGAAATATCTGCTCGGGACCATAAAGACGATCAGAATGATGATCAGGCAGAGCACGTCATATTGCCAGCTCCCACGGGCATATGACCACAACAGAACATTCTTGATGCCATTCAGGACAGCGTTCATTAAAACTTTTCAAGAATATTGAATTCGCAAACAGGAACTATTATCCATTATCTTTGACGATAATGCCATCCCGCATCTCAATCATTCGCGAGGCGACGGCGGCGGCTTCCGGGTTATGAGTGATCATGACGATGGTCTGTTTGAGTTCCCGGTTGAGTTGTCTGAGCATATTGAGGACGACTTCGGAGTTTTCGGAGTCGAGGTTGCCGGTCGGTTCATCGGCGAGGATGATAGCAGGTCGGTTGATGACGGCGCGGGCGAGGGCGACACGCTGCTGTTCTCCGCCGGACATTTCGAGGGGTTTGTGGCCCATCTTGTTTTCGAGGCGGAGGAGTTTGAGGACTTCGCGGCGTGTTTCCTGATCGATGACTTTGGCGCCCCTGCCGTGGATATGTTCGGCGAGGCGGAGATTGCCTTCGGCCGTGAGAGTTGGAAAGAGGTTGAAGCGCTGGAAGACGAAACCGATCTTGCGGCGCCTGACATCGGTTCTATCGGCGTCGCTCATGGTGGTCAAGTCCTCATTGTCGACGATGACGCGTCCGGCGGTCGGTTTGAGCAGGCCTCCGAGAACATGGAGGAGGGTCGATTTGCCGCATCCCGACGGTCCCATGATCGAGAGGAACTCGCCGCGGTTGACCGACAGGTTGACTCCGCGCAGGGCGTGCACGTCGACCTTGCCGACGCGGTAGGTCATGGTCAGGTTTTCGGTTCTGATTATTGCGTCCATAAATTCAGTCGAACAAGTATCGGGCCGGCTCGGGCCCGGATATAGAAAGATGCCGGTTATTCGTACGCCAGCGCCTCGACCGGGTCCTGTCTGGCGGCTCTGATGGCGGGGTAGAGCGCGCCGAGGGCGCCCCCGCTGAGGCCGATCAGTGCGGCCGTCAGGAGCCAGGTCCAGTGGAATTCGAGCTGCAGGGTGGTGGCCCTTTCGATAGCCCAGCCGGCGGCCAGCGCCAGCACCATCCCGACGGCGACTCCGATCAGGCTGATCAGGAGAGCTTCCTTTTCGATCACGCCGATGATGTACCGGTTCGATGCTCCGAGAGATTTGAGGATGCCGATCTCGCGCGTCCGCTCGGTGATCGTGGTGTACATGGCGAGCAGGATGACGAGGATGCTGACGATCGTCGAGAGTCCGAGGACCGCCTTGACGAAACCGTCGATGCCGGGGATCGAGCGGCTGAAGCCGGTCGCGATATCCCGTGTCAGGAGGACGATGTTGCCCGGCAGCTCGCTGTCGATCCTCTTCTGGACGGTCTGCTCCTGGTTCGGATCGTCGACCTTGACCATGATGAAGGTGCACTTGTTCTCGGCCGCCAGGTAGCCCTGGAGGTCGGTCAGGTTCATCTTGATCCGGGCGCCCGATTCGGGGGCATAGATTCCCGCGACCTTGAGAGAACGACCGAAGACCTGAATGGTGCTGCCGATGCCGAGTTTGCTCTGGCGCGCCTTGAATTCGTCGATGATCACCTCGTCCGGCCCGTTGAAGACGCGGCCTTCGACGATCTTCAGGCCGCTGATCGCGGAGTAGGTATCGAAATCTATTCCGTCGACCTGTTCGAAGCCGAGCCCCGAACTGCCCGACTGAATGTATCTTCCGACGGGACTGACGGTTTTGACGCCCTCGATCTCGGAGAGCCGTTTGCCGTACCTGATATCGAGCGACATGACGGAAGAAGGCGAAAGAACGCTCGATCCCTTGCGGGTGAACTGGATCTCCGCGCCGATGCCGCGCTCGCGTCTGATCCGGTCATTGAGCATGCCGCGGACGAGCCCGGTGTTGAGCACTACCAGCAGCACGCCGAGGGCCACCCCGGCCACGCTGATCAGCGTTCGGGTCGGTCGCTGCCGGATATTTGAGACGATCAGGCTGTCCATAAATATTGAAGTTCAGTCCCGCTGCCCTGTCGAGGTCCCGGGCGCCGGTTTATCGAGGTTCGTCTCCGGCAGGTCGTCGGTATTCTCGAGCGCAAAGGCGTTCGGAGGAAGTTCGGGATTGATGTCGAATCGTTCCTCGCTGAAAGTCAGCCTCGCCGAGTAGTTGTCGTGAGGCCGGTTGACGGTTATCACGCCGGGCCAGAGAACCTGACTGTTCGAATTCAGTTGTTTATAGCCGGAATAGAGAGCCTCCGTCACCAGCCGGCCGTCATTATCGAAGATCTGCTGGCGGGAGAGCCGTGCTCCGTCGGTCCTGTCGAACCAGAATTTGCGGCTGACTCTCGCTCTTCCGGCGTCGAGCAGTTCGATCTCCGAGATGATGTAGAAGCTGCGCAGAATCCGGGCGCCCTTTTTGGCGCCGGGGCGCGGATCAGGCTCTTCGAGCAGGAACTCTTCGCGGACGTATGCCGTTCGAGGATCGTCCAGGCGCAATGGGCGCATCAGCACGGCCTCGGTGAAATGGAACGGCCGGGCGGAGATGAGCGCGCTGCGCCCCTTGTCGCCCAGCTTCTCGCGCCATTGCGAATAGTCTCCGGCATTGCTGCCGATCAGAAACCGACGGTATTCACTCGGATAGATGGCGACTTTGAAGAGGCCCGATTCCGAGACCATCTCAGCCAGTTTGGTTTTGACGACGGGAACCTGGATCACGAGGCGGATTTTGTCGGGCCGCTGGAGCGCCAGGATGGCCTCGGCCTCGCGATATCTTTCCGCCGACTCCGCGTCGATGAATCGAATGTAGACGCTCCAGGCGCGGAGCGACTGCAGGTCGGCAAACGGCTGAATCTGCCCGGCCAGGGTTTCGAACCCGGCATCGGTCAGCGGCGTCAATAGTCTGGGTATCGTGGCATCGCTGACGCGCGCCAGATTAGCGCAGGAGTTGCCAAGTAGAATCAGCGCCAGGACAGCGATTGACAGACTGGCTCGTTTCATCCGCTCTCTAGTACTCTTCCTGAAATTTCCCGGCATGACAGCCTGAAGTTCGTTAGTCGCCGGAATCCCGGCCCTGATCGCCCGCGATCAATAATGATGAAGAAAGTCGTCACGCTAACAGATGCTTATATGCTTGTCAAATTCCCGGTTTTGGACGGGAAGCCGCCAACCGGCGGGCCGACCTGCTTGACGCAGTTTGCGGACGTCGCTTACACTTTCCGTTACGTCAAACCTTCCAGCTCGGTTTGCGGTAATTGGCTTTCTGAAGACGGTTGGTGAGGGAAATTTAGAAACAGGCCGGCAAGACCGGTCACCCTCGACCGTTCTGAAAGCTGGACTGTGATTTTCCGGCAGCCTGAACCGATTGCCGAGAGGAGTTTAACCCATATGCGTGATAGTCTGATTTACAGGAAAACTATGCGTCTGATGTCTGTACTGCTTGTGCTGGCGCTGGTCTCGCCCGGCCTGACCGCCTTTGCCCAGGACAAGAAAGAGGATAAGAAGAGGAGACGGAGCTCCGAGTCGACCAAGAGCGTCTACAAGAGATGGGTCGACGAGGATGTCCGCTGGATCATCACCGACGAGGAGCGCAAGACCTTCAATTCGCTCAAGACGGATGATGAGCGCGAGCAGTTCATCGAGCAGTTCTGGCTGCGCCGCGACCCGGATCCCGATACGGATGTCAACGAGTATCGCGAGGACTACTATCAGCGCATCGCCTATGCGAACGAGAAGTTCACCAGCGGTATTCCGGGGTGGAAGACCGATCGCGGGCGCATCTATATCATGTTCGGCAAGGCCGACCAGATCGAATCGCATCCTTCCGGCGGGTCATACAATCGCCCGACGTGGGAAGGCGGAGGCACGACCTCGACCTACCCGTTCGAGATCTGGTGGTACAGGTATATTGAAGGAGTCGGTTCCGACATCGAGATCGAGTTCGTCGATCCGACCGGATCGGGAGAGTATCGCATCGCGCGGAGTCCGAACGAAAAGGACGCGCTGCTCTACACGCCGAACGCCGGTCTGACGCTGGCGGAGGAGCTGGGGCTCTCATCGAAGGCGGACCGCATCGCATTCGGGCCATACGGCGCGGGCGGCGGCACGGGCGGAGGGCAGCTCTTCGGTATGCGCGCCAAGGATCAGCCGTTCGAGCGGCTGGCGACGCTGACGGCTCTGCAGCGGCCTCCCAAGGTCAAGTTCAACGATCTGGCCGCGCTGGCGTCCGAATCCGAGCTGCCGAAGGCGAGTTTCGACGTCCTGACGGCGGGTCTCAACATCAATCTGATCCGCGTCACGGAGAACGCGGTGCTGACATCCTTCACGGTCCAGATGGAGAACCAGGATCTGGTCTACAAGGAAGTCGGAGGACTGCCGCAGGCTGCCGTCAACATCTACGCCAAGGTGACCAACGTCGCCGGCCGTCGCGCCGGGCAGTTCGAGGATGTCGTCACGTCGAGCTACACGCCCGAGGCGCTCGATGTCGGGATGCAGCTCAAGTCGGCGTATCAGAAGAACATCGTGCTGCCGCCGGGCAACTACAAGATCGATCTGGTGGTCCGCGACGTCAACAGCGGCAAGACGGGCGTCATCAAGCAGGGTTTCGTCGTGCCGAAGTACGAGGAAGGGCGACTCTCGACCTCGACCCTCATTCTGGCGACGAAGATCGAGCCGCTCAACGGGCGTCTGCCGAGCGGGCAGTTCGTCCTCGGGTCGCTCAAGGTGATCCCGAACGCGACCGGAGAGTTCACGCAGGAACAGGCGCTGGGTGTCTACATGCAGGTCTACAACATCGCCATCGATCAGGCGACCCTGCGTCCGAGCGTGGATATCGAATACGTGGTCTCGCAGAAGGACAAGGAGATCATGCGCATCAAGGAGGACGGCAAGAACGGTCTGAGCGCGATCAACAGCCAGCAGATCACGCTGGCCCGGATGATCCCGCTCAAGGATTTCAAGCCCGGCTTCTACGACGTCCAGGTTGTCGTCAAGGACAACGTGGCCAACCAGATGGTCTCTACCGACAAGGACAGTTTCCAGGTCAAGTAAGAAACGACAGAACAGACAGCGGGCCCGGCGCGACGGTTTCGCCGGGCCCCTGCTCCCCCCATTTTCCCCCACCTGCTCTCGAATAAATACTGCCTTCTGATTTATATTGATCATTGCGATCATCCGACTCCCGTAAGAGGATTTAGAAATGGCAAAACAGCTTCACAGCAAGATCGGCGTCCGGGGATTGGTCTGCCTGACACTCGTTTTCCTGTCCGCGAACATGGTTTATGGACAGCGGCGGACATTGCCCGAGGAGGACTGGTACGGAGACATCAAGCAGGGGCTGAGGGCTTTTTACCTCGGCAAGGGAGTGAGG
>CALBSU010000490.1 GCA_937967285.1 uncultured Acidobacteriota bacterium | reverse complement strand
GTCCCGGTTATCTGATCTTCCTCATTCAGCACCGGTATGACGATGCTCACGGCATTTTCGCCTGCCACTTCGGTCCCCCGAATGAAAATTGCGATTTACACCCCAAGAATAATATAATCACGGCTGTTTTCCACTCTCGCAATGCGACACCAGGAATCAAGCAATACATAACTGAAAATACCCTTCAGGACTGGCGATTGAGTCATAACCGGGAGCTGAGCTGGATGAAATATCAAGTCTTTTCGCGCCTCGCCGCGCATCGCACCCGTCGCCGCGGATGGCAGCAGACCCTCTCTGCGTTCATCCAGGCCGCGATGATCGAACCTCGCCGGGTGGACGTCACTCACCTGCCGATCGCGATCAACAGACTCCCGGCTTCTTTTCATGGCTTCAGAATCGCCCAGCTCTCCGACATTCACCACAGCCCGTTCCTGAGCGAATCGGAGATCTCCGCCGCGGCCCATAAAACGAACGAGCTCAAACCCGACCTGATCGCGCTGACCGGAGACTACATTTCTCACTCGAAAGACTACATCGCCGGCTGCGCCCGCGCGCTCGGAAGACTGCGCGCCCCGCACGGCGTCTTCGCCGTCCTCGGCAATCACGATCACTGGACCGACGGCGAAATGATGCACCGCGAACTTACCCGGCACGGCATCCGCGTGCTCAATAACGAGAACGTCGCAATCGCCAGAGGCTCCGAATCGATCAGGCTGGCCGGCATAGACGACCTGCTGGTCAGGCGTGACGACCTCTCCCTGGCCCTTGAAGGAACGGAACGCGACGATGTCAGGATACTCCTCGCTCACAATCCGGCCGTAATCCGCGAGGCCGCACGCGCCGGAATCGACCTCGTCCTCTCCGGACACACCCACGGAGGACAGATCAACTGGCGACTGCTCATCGGGCGCGATGAATCGCGAACCTCGCGCTGGCTCCGCCGGCCCAGCCGCCGCCTGACGCGGGGCCACGCCCGGCTCGGAAACACGCAGCTCTACGTCAATCGCGGCCTCGGCACCGTCGTACTGCCTCTCCGATACGGCTGCTCGCCCGAGATAACAGTGCTTGAACTACATCCCGGTAACTCAGCGTGAGACTTTTGGAACCGGATTAATATTTTCCTTGCCTCACGAACTGATCGGGAGTATTTTCTAATGGTTCGTCCGTAATGGTATTAATGAAGTTGTTCTCAACTTCCGGACGGCAAAGCTATTTGAATGCGTAAAATTGTAGTCACTCAGCCAATCGGAGACTGCCGACGTGTCATCGTGATCAGCCATTCACCCGCATTGCGATGTCAGGTGCGCCTGAGCATCAATCGAAAATACAAATACACGCAGCTCCGGACTACAACCATCATTCACCATATCCGAGAAAAATGGATTGCCCCGTTGTGCAGGTCGAAGTGTGACCGGCCATCAGAATAGCATGTCGGATCTCATTAATTTCCCTGAACCTGGACCGTGTAGGGAGTGGTGCCATGAAATCCGAAGACGGAACCCCCGTAAACTGTAATATTGACATCGAACAGCTCGAGAACCTGATCGGCCTCTGCAGATACGAAGAAGTCGCAGAGATACTCGAACGGGAGCAGGTGCGACAGAGTTCGGCAGGCAACGAATTGCCCGCCGAACTCTTCGGCATCGCCAGGCTGATCTGCACGGCCTGCAGCCAGTCGCATGCCGAAAAGGACTGGCACAAGCGGGCAGGCGCGATCGCCGACAGCCGCGAATGCGATATGAAAAGCCAGCTTCAGAGTCTGCTCGACCTGATTGCGGGCGGAAAAATAACATCCGCGGGACCGGATGACACTGGTGACGGACCGATCTTTCGTGCCGCTCAGGCAACCAGACAGGGGCAGGGCATGCTGAAACTGCTGCACGACCTGATGTCGAGGATGCATCCTCCTGCGCGGACGACCGCCGAAGCGGACCTGACAGTCAATACACCCGCCACCGAGAGATGGTCCGACGGAGAGCGGCCGTCCGACCTGACGATCTTCTGCCTCGGACGTTTTCGAGTCTTCGCCGGAGACCGGCAGATCGGAAACTGGCACAGCCTGAAAGGTAAATCCGTCTTCAAATATCTGATCGCCAATCACAAATCTCCGATTCCGAAGGAGGTTCTGATGGAGATCTTCTGGCCCGATTCCGATCCGGACAGCGCCCGCCGCAACCTGCATCAGGCGATCTACAACATCCGCCAGACCTTTCAACTCGACCGGATCGAACTTCGACCGATCGTCTTCGAGAACGATCAATACGGAATCAATCCGAAGCTGGCCGTCCGCGTCGATTGCGATGACTTCGAGAGCCACGCCGACCGCGGCCGGCAGATGGAATCGCTCAACCGGCGCGAGGAAGCGATCATTGAATACCGCCTGGCCGAGGAACTCTTCCAGGGCGACTTTCTCGAAGAGGACCCTTATGAAGAATGGCCCGCCAGACGGCGCGATCAGCTCAGGAATGATTATCTGTTCATAGCCGATCGCCTGGCGACCTGGCATCAGGAACGCGGTGACTACGAGCCGGCCATCGAATACTGCCGGAAGATAATTGACCGGGACGACTGTTTCGAGACCGCTCATCGCAGAATTATGGAATGCCACCGCGCCCTCGGCCAGTCCGGGCTTGCCGTCAGACAGTACCAGCTCTGCACGTCACGCCTCAGGGATCAGCTCGGAGTTTCCCCCTCGCGCGAAACAAAGTCTCTCTATGAATCGATCGTCCGATCCGATTCAGGTTTCGGCCTGGCAATGAAATCCTCCGGATGAGGCTCTTCCGGAACTGCAACATTGGTCAAAAATATTTTTGAGAAATAATCCGACATTGAGAACGAATTGAGCGCCGATTGAGATGCGGGTTCTATAGTTCGCTCAGCCTTCGACGAAATCATTTGATTGCGTCGGAAAAGCAATAACCTTGGTCGATGAGCGGGCATATTCAGATGGATCTATGTGCATCGAACGGCAGAGTCAACAGGGTTGACAGGCCGGCTGTAATCTATCCGCTGCCCGCATCTAATCTCAAAGGAGAATAAAAGTCATGGCAGCCAAACCAGCAAAATCATACGCAGGAGATGTGGTTACGATTCAACAAACTCCCCCTCCCCCATCGACGCTGATGGCGGCGGCGAATGCCGCGGCCGAGATCTACGCGACGGATGAGTTCGAAAAGCATGCCCAATTCCTCGCCGATGCGTGGACCGCGAAGGTCAAAAAACAGACCGGTCTTTATGTACAGAGCGCGCAGACGATTGCCCAGGCGATCGCGAGGGGCGAGAAACTGGAGTCCGCCGGCCCGGTGACGCTGACGACCCCGGCCTATCCGTGGTGGAACATTCTGCTGGCTGGTCCCTTCCAGCCGACCGCGCCAACCGCAGGCGGTCCCTACCTCCCCCACAAGATCTTCCGCGCAACCGAGCCGGCCTTCATGCTCGGCGGAGTCTGGATGAACCCGGCGCCGATCAACTGGGCGCCCGCGGGGCCCTCGGCGGCGGACATGATGGGAGCGCTCAACCTCCAGATCAACTTCGAGACGATCAACCTCTCAACGGTAACCAACGTGCCCGGTCCGGGTCCGGTCACGATGGCTCCGATCGGTCTGGCCGGCGGCCCCCCCTTCTTCAAACCCTTCGTGGTGTCGATCGGAAGCGGCTTCTTCCCCGCTCCGCCGAGCGGCGCGCCTAACCTCTATGAGCTGATCTGCACGGCCGATGTGACGGGGCCGGTTCCGGGCCTGCCCTTCGCGGGCTATTCGACCTGGGTGCTCGATCCGGACTTCGAGCCGCCCATCTTCCCGCCCTCGCTGATGCCGGGCGTTCCGCCGACATGGCAGTACGACATCCCGGCCCGGTTCATGGTCTACACGGCCTGATGTCGACTGCGAAGTTAGCAATTCGGTACGGGAACAGTCCGACGGGAAGGCCGGAAACCGACATGGGCCGGCCTTCCTCCAAACAGGAGCAGGAGTGATGAAAGAAAAATACTCAGCCGACGGCGACCTGAACGAGGTCTTTTCCGCAGAGGCAGGCGAGGCGCTCGATCTGGCAGTTCGACTCTACCTGCGGAATCCGCGGGTCACGCTGATCGATTTCGGATGGAAGATCAACGACCGGCAGGGCCGGACGACCGAAAGGACGCCCTGCGTCAGGATTCATGTGCGCGAGAAACCGTACGGCCCGGCATTCGAGTCCTTCGCGTCCGAAAACCCCGACCAGGTGATCGATACCGATCTGATCCCCTTCCCGGTCGATCTTCCGCGGGCTGTCTATTCGACAGGCAGAAGACCCGCCCCGGAGTGGTACGGATGGTACGCTCCGGTGACCGGACCACGGGGACGGGTCTTCGATCCACTGCGCGGCGGCATCAGCATCTCGAATGCATTCAATTACAATTACGGAACGCTGGGCGCTACAGTCATCGACCGCCGGACCGGCCGTCCGATGGTTCTCAGCAACTGGCACGTGTTGAAAGGATCGTGGTACGTCCAGCCCGGCACGCCGATCTATCAGCCCGGCCGCCTGCACGGAGGCACCGCCGCCAACACGATCGGTTACCTCGCACGCGACGCAATGGGCAGCTTCATGGATGCTGCAGTCGCGGAATTGAACGGCAATCGGCGGGCGACAAATCTGCAGGAGGAGATCGGCCCGATAGAGGGATTGACCGATCCTGATTACGACATGGAGGTCGTCAAGTCAGGCGCGACGACCCGCGTCACCCGCGGGATCGTAACGGGGCTCAACGGCAGAATGGTTATGTACTATGACGGCGCCCCGCGTGTCATCCGCAATGTAGTGCATATCTCGCAGACGCCGGAGGAGCTCGAGGTCAGCGCTGGAGGCGACTCAGGGTGCATCTATCTGGAAAGAAGTACTTCGCGCGCGGTCGGACTCCACTTCGCCGGGAGCAATGTCCCGGAATACGGGCTGGCTATCTCGCTTCCCGAGGTGCTCGACGCCCTCGATGTCAGTTTGGCGGTGAGGTGAGAGCGAAATGTCACGCTACGACGAGAAGACGCGCGAGATGGCTCGGCTGGCGATGGAGCGTATCGAGCAGGACTACCTCTTCCATCCGCTGGTCAGCGCCATCGATATCGGCCCGGACCCGTCATCTGAAAGCTCGACCGGTCCTGGCCGGCTCGCCGTGCGTGTCCATCTGAGGAGGCCCGCGGATCCGGGCCAGATCGATCTGCCGGATGATGTCGACGGCGTTCCCGTCCGCATCATCATCGCAGATTATCAACCCGAGTAGCGCGGGGCATCTTCGACGACACCCGAAGCGGCCGGGACGTGGTCACGGCCCGGGAACCAATACCATCAGGGAGCAATCAACGTGAGCGAAAAGAGAAGAAGACAGACCTCTCCGGACAAGCGGAGCGATTCCGGCAAGCTGTGGGACAGCAGCTTCGTCGAGCTGGCCGACTTTCACGTCTCTTTCGGGTACGAACTGTCCCAAAGCGGCGAAAAGCAGTTGCAGACGCGCACCATTCATTACGAGGGTGAGAAGGAGAGGAAATGGGATGGTGTTGCTGTCGGGGAGTTGGCAGACTGGATCATCGAACAGGCCCGGCCGGCGCTGCCGGATTCATCACTCCCCCTGAAAGCGGTCGACCCGGAGCCTGAGGTAGTGCCTGCTTCCCTGAACACAATCGAGATCAGCGACCTTGAAGTGTCTGAATCAGTCGGCGCAGCATACGGTTCATCACGCCACGCCGGAAAATCGATCGATGCGAAATGCGCGGTCCGCTTCAACGGATCGGATCAGGAGCCATCGAAAGCCGATCCGCCCTTCGTTGTCGATTTCTTTCTGGTCGATAAGAACACAGGAGACTCGCAGCTGGTGGCTTCGCAGTCTGGCATTCTGAACCGTCAGGAGAGGAAATGCCTGGTGAGGCAAAGATTTTCAGCCCCGGCAACTGGCAGGTATCGGTTGTATGTGACGGCACGCATTCTGCCGCCCGGCAACGGATCGGATCAGTTGACAGGTCCATCGATCAATGTCGAGATCTGACCGAACCGCTGATCGGCTTGCGATTTGTCTCGCCGGTGACGAGCACCGGAATCCCGTCGTCGACTTCGGAATGCGGGCGCGGGATGACGTGAGTCGAGACGACCTCGCCGATCTTCGATGCAGCGGCGGCGCCCGCTTCGACGGCGGCCTTGACCGCGCCGACCTCTCCGCGGACGATAGCTGAGACGAGTCCCGCATCGATCCTCTCATAGCCGACAAGGCGAACATTTGCGGCCTTGACCATGGCATCGGCAGCCTCGATCATGGCGACCAGTCCCCTGCATTCGATCATTCCCAAAGCTTCCATAAAAGACTCCGTTTCCGCTGTATTTAAGATGAAAGTTAACCGAATGGCGGGATTTGTCAAGCCGGTCGGGCTCTGGCGGCCGAGTCGCGGATCATCCCGCGGAGCCACGAATGGGCCGGATCGTTCTGATACCTTTCGTGCCAGAGCATGGTCATGTGGAACGGAGCGATCTCGATCGGCGGCGCCAGGACCTGCATTTCAAGATGGCGAAAGAGCCGGATCAGCCCTTCCGGGACGACCGCGATCAGGTCGGAAGCTGCGACTAAATACGGCACGCCTGCGAAATGAGGAAGCAGCATCGTCTGCCGGCGCGCCATTCCCTGCTGCTCCATCCGGGCATCGATCAGTCCGCCGCCCTGCGATTTATAGAAGACCGCCACGTGACCGGCGCGGGCATACTGTTCGATCGAGATCGAACCGTCAATCTCGGGATGGCCGGCGCGCGCGATGCAGACGTTCTTCTCCTCCCAGAGGACTTCCGACCTGATCCCGTCCTCGAGAACCTCGGGATAGAATCCGATCGCCAGATCGTAAAAATCTACAAGAGTCGCGGCCGATGGAGGCTGAAAAAGAGTTCGCGGCCGGTAGGTCCGAAGGGTCATCTCCGGTGCTGAGACGCTCAAGGGGCCGATCAGTTCCGGCAGCAGACTCACCTCGACGTAATCGTTCGCCAGCATGTGGAATGTCCGCCTGGCGTCGAGCGGGTTGAAATCGGCGTGTTCGTCCAGGGCTCCGCGAAGCGCGGCGAGGGCCTGCCTGACCGGCACGATCAGCGTCTGAGCCAGCGGAGTCGGCGCCATCCCCTCGGAGGTTCTGACCAGCAGCGGATCGTCGAAAGTCCGCCGCAGCCGGGCGAGCGCATTGCTCATCGCCGGCTGGCTGAGTCCCACGCGGCCCGCCGCCCGAGTAACGTTCCGCTCGTCCATCAGCGCCTCGAAGACGAGCAGCAGATTGAGATCGATGGCCTGCAAATTCATATCGTGAATGGCCGATATTACCACAATCCATCAAACTATGGCGTCAGAGGGTCGTATGCCGTATGGAGTGCGGAGCGCGTGCGCTCCGCTTTCACCTCGCACGACACAAAGAATTAAAGCGGCGCCCGCGGGCGCCGCACTCCAGAGAAGGAGCAAAAGTATGAAGCCAATGAAATCCCTTTTATTGATTGTGGTCCTGGCGCTGAGCGCCTCGGCCCAGACCGAAAATCCCGCAGTCAAGCGACTGAAGGAATTGATCGATGTGGTCAACTCGCACGACCGTGAGGTCGCTGCCCGCTATGTCCGTGAAAACTACAGCGACGAGATGCTCAAGATGCCGATGGAGCGACATCTCAACTTCATCTTCCGCGCCTGGGACGGCTCACGGGGCTACGAGTTTCACA